>JBKPMF010000270.1:0-8722 GCA_046732015.1 Actinomycetota bacterium | reverse complement strand
CCCCCACCCCCAGGAAGCTCGCCAGCAGGATGAAGTTCGTGAAGAACGACAGGTAGACGTTGTAGGTGCCGGCCCATCGGATCAGGCCCAGTTCCACGAAGAGCATCAGGAAACTCAGGACGACCAGACGGAGCGTGGATCCCGGCGCGGGTTCGCCTGCAACGTTGGTGGTGGTCAACTGCGCTCCACGGGTCCGACGGCGTAGCGGACGACCCTAGCAGGGAGGGCGACGTGGGCGGTTCTGGAGCCGGAGCGGGGATTTGAACCCCGGACCTACGCCTTACCATGGCGTTGCTCTACCCCTGAGCTACTCCGGCGGAAGCCTGATGATAGCAATGCGTGGCCGGGCCACTCAGGGAGCATGCGACCATGGACGCGTGCGCCGACTCCTCACGATCGTGCTGGTCCTCGGTCTGGTGGGCTCGGCGTGCCACGACCGAGGCCAGGCCGAACCCTCCGGCGAAGCCCTGGCGCGCGCCACGTTCTCCACCCACCAGCAGGAGGTGCGAACGGACGCCCTGGGCGTCGCGGATTCCCCCGAGGAGCGTCGCGTCGGACTCATGGGTGTCGAGACCCTGGATGAGGACGACGGCATGGTGTTCGTGTTCGACGGTGAGCAGGACGGTTCGTTCTGGATGAAGGACACGCTGATCCCGCTATCGATCGCGTTCTGGGGAGAGGAAGGACGCCTGCTCGATATCCTCGAGATGGAACCGTGCACCGCCGACCCCTGCCCCACGTACTCGTCACGGGCGCCGTACACCTACGCGCTCGAGATGAACGCCCACTGGTTCGACGACCGTGGCATCGAGATCGGAGATCGCGTTGAGCTCACCATCGACAGCGAGTGAGTGCCTCCTGTGTTCCGCCGAGCGCGTGACCGACTGGTTCCACGAGGACGAGGACTGTTGGGTCGCCGAATGCATGGTGTGCCGCACCCCGATGATCGTGTGGCGAACCCACGGCCTGCCCGACGCTGAGCACGAGGCCAGGCTCCTGGCGCACCTGGAACGGGTGGCGGCCGAACGCTACGGCGATGGCGGCTTCTACGTGGACGGTGAGCGCCGGCGGATCCCCGACCACTGGCACGCGCACGCGCGTCCGGCGGGCGGGTTCTTCGACCCCAAGAGCGAGCTCTACGGGGCGTTCGACGAGTGAGCGTGGACCGACCCATCGCCCGGCCGGCGACGCGAGACGACCGGGAGGTGGCCGTGCTCTCGATCGTCCGAGCGTTCGCGGCGGATCCGCTGGTGCGGTGGTTCTTCCCCGACGACGAGGCCTACGTGCAACGGGCCTCGACGTTCTTCGGATTGCTGTTCGACGGTCGCGTGGACGACGGGAACGTCCACGTGGCGGGCGACGGCGCCGCCGTGTCGATGTGGGATCCCCCGGGCGGTGGGTCCATCGCCCAGGCAGATCTCGACCGGCGATGGGATGCCGAGTTCGAGCCCGGCGCGGGGCCCGGTGAGCGGGAGCGGCTCGAGGCGTACGAAGCCGCCGCCGACGCGATGATGCCCCAAGGTCAGAGTTGGTACCTCGGCGTCCTGGCCACCGATCCGGACCGCCAGCGGCAGGGACTCGCCAGTGCGGCGATCGCACCGGTGCTCGATCTCGCCGATCGCGACGGGCTTGCGGCCTACCTGGAGACCGGCGCGTTCGAGAACCTCTCCTTCTACGCTCGGACCGGGTTCGAGGTCACCGACGAGGTGGTCCTGCCCGGCGGTCCCAACGTGTGGGGCCTCCAGCGTTCCCCGAGGATCAGCGATCGACCCGAGACGAAGGAACCGGGAACGAGCGACGAAGGAATCGGTCGAACTGCGGAACGGTGAACGCGGCATACCCGTAGGTGGGGCTGTAGAGGAGGCCCTTCTCGATGAGGCGGGTCCGCACCTTGCCCAGCTCGCCGGATGGGCGCTCGAGGACCTCCGCGACATCGGCGGCACGTTGTGGCGCGGCTCCGAGTTCGGCCATCGCCCGGAGGTACTCGGTCTCTTGCTCGCTGGCTCGTTGGATGCGCACCTGGAAGAAGCTCTCGTCCAGTCGAGCCTCGACGATCGCCTGGGACTCGACGGCTTCCACCGCGGTGATGGGCGATCCCTCCGCTCGATCCCACACGACCTTGCCGTACTCCTGGAGGAAGTACGGATACCCGTCGGTGTAGACGACCACGGTGTCGACGGCTCGGTCCTCGAACGAGACGCCGAGCTCGTTCGCGGGCTGCGTGAGGGCATCGATCGCGTCGGGCACCGACAGCGGGCCGAGCGTTCGGAAGCGGAACAGGCGTTCGGCGTATGACTTCGCCTCCCCCGCCAACCGGGGGAGGTGGGGCAGACCGGCGCCGACCAGGGAGATCGGGAGTTGCCGTTGCGTCGTCTTGTGCAGCGCGCGGATCAACGCTTCGAACTCCTGCTTGGACAGGAATTGCACCTCGTCGAAGAGGAACACGACGCCGGTCTCCTGCTCCTGGGCGGCCTCCCCCAGCGCGACCAACAGGTCCGTGAGGTCCTCGCCGAGTTCTCCGCTGTCCGCCTGCCCTTCGAGCGGCTCGATATCGATGGAGCCGGTGACCGCCCCCTCGGAGGAGACCGTGATGGAGAACGACCGCAGCACGCCGGCCGCTCGCCGCAGCCGATCGAGCCAACGATCCCTGGGCGCCAGCTCGAGCACGGCTCGTCGGACGAGCTGCGCCATCCTGGGTCCGAAGGGTGCCTCGGGCGAGATCTCGGCATCGATCGACACCCAACCGGCGATGTGGGCCTGCTCGGCGAACGCCCCGAGCAGCACGGTCTTGCCGACGCCTCGTAAGCCGGTGATGAGCATCGATTGGTCGGCGTAGCCTCGAAGCAGACGATCGAGCATCACATCGAACGCCTCGAGGTCCTCATCTCGGCCGGCGAAGGCTCTCGGCCGTACCCCGGCGTTCGGCGTGTAGGGGTTGGAGCGCGGGTCCATCAGATGGAGTTTGTCTAGTTGGGCGAACTTTGTCAACTCTCGACAAACTCTGCCCAAGCTGCCAAAGCTGGTCGCTATCTCACGCGATCTGGAACGAGCGCTTCGCCAGGCCCAGGAAGAAGCCTTCGATCTCCGTGTCGGGGGCACGTTCGGCATCGCTGGCCGCTCCCAGCGTGACGAACAATGGGGCGAAATGTTCCATGGTGGGATGGGCGTACGGCATACCGGGCGCGCGATCCCGGAACGCCATCAGCTCGTCGACATCGCCTCGCGCCAGCGCTTCGGCGCTCCACGCGTCGAACTCGCGCGACCAGCCCGGCGGATCCGCGTCCGGACGGAAGTCCCGCAGGAAGGGAAGTCCATGGGTGAGGAAGCCCGATCCCACGATCAGGACGCCCTCGTCGCGGAGGGGTCGCAAGCGTTGGCCGAGCTCGAACAGGCGCTGGGGATCCAACGTGGGCATGGACATCTGCAACACCGGGACGTCCTCATCCGGATACATCACCATGAGCGGAACGTACGCCCCGTGGTCCAGGCCGTAGTCGGGCCGTTCGGCGACCGTCTCGGTGTCGGGCATCAGCGCCCGCACACGCGCCGCGAGTGCGGGAGCGCCCGGCGACCGATAGGTCATGCGGTAGAAGCGTTCGGGGAAGCCGTAGAAATCGTAGGTGAGGGGCACGCCGGTCTCGGTGGCACCCAGCGTGAGCGGCGCCGACTCCCAGTGCGCCGACACGATCAGGATGGCCGTGGGCTTCGGGAGGTCCTTCGCCCATGCCGCGAGCTGCGCGGTCCACAGTTCGTCGTCGAGAAGCGGCGGCGCGCCGTGGCCCAGGTAGAGCGCCGGCGCCGGACCGTCGGCCTCTGTCCACGGGCGGCCGTTGACGTGCTCGAGATCCTGCCGATGGTCGGTCACGCTGTCGTGAACCCTCTCATCCGGCGAGCTATTTCGGCGCCTCGCCGGATCAATCGCTCAGCGCGTCGACCGCGCGGAGCGTGTCGCCCAGCCTGTCGGAGCCAACACCTCGGCGAACCACCGGTGGACATCGGCCGTCAGGGCCGGGTCCGTTCGTTGCCGGCGAGGAATCCGCCGATCACGGGATACGGCACGAACCGCACGATGTTGCCGAGCCGGAACGCAGCCAACAGCAGGCACACCACGCCCGTTAGGTCGCTCGCGACCACCACGGCCGCCACCACCGTGAGGAAGACACGCTGAGGATCCCCGCTCGCGCGGGTGGCGAGGGAGGCGGCCACCACCGCCAGGATGACGGCGGGCCCGTCCTGCACGCTCCCGACCACGCCGCGCCTACCCGCCGTCCACGCGAGATGCCCAGGATCAGCGCCGCACCCACGAGGTACCACCCCACGCCGTCGGCGAGGTGGACCGAGAGGGCACCGCCAAAAGATCAGGGCGGCGAACGACGACGCCAGCACGATCTCGACGATGCCGCTGACGATGCCGGCCGAGAGCGAGGCCAGTACGCGTCCGCTTCCCCGCTGTTCGGTCATGGTCCCGTCCTCGTCCTGCCCGGACTCTAGCGAGTCCATCATGGATACGCTGCACCGATGACGAGCTTGTTTCCGAAGATCGAGCCCTACGACGCCGGGATGCTCTCGGTCGGTGACGGCCACCAGGTGTATTGGGAGACCTGTGGCGACCCGAAGGGCCGGCCCGCGGTCGTCGTGCACGGCGGCCCCGGGTCGGGGTGCACCGGTTGGCACCGGAGGTTGTTCGATCCGGCGAGCACCCGCATCGTGCTGTTCGATCAGCGCAACTGCGGCCGGAGCCGGCCACATGCGAGTGAGCCCGACGTCGACCTGTCGACGAACACGACGCAGCATCTGGTCGCGGACATGGAGGCGCTCCGGGAACACCTGGAGGTGGAGCGCTGGCTGGTTTTCGGGGGCTCGTGGGGCAGCACGTTGTCGCTCGCCTACGCCGAAGCACACCCCGGCCGAGTGAGCGAGATGGTGCTCTGGGGGATCACGACGGGTCGCCGTGCCGAAGCCGACTGGCTCTTCCGGGGCGGCGTGGCGCCCCTGTTCCCCGAACCATGGGAACGCCTGCGCGCCGGCGTTCCCGCCTCCGACCGAGACGGCGACATCGTCGAGGCCTACGCACGGATGCTGCACGACCCCGACCCGGCGATCCGCCGCCGCGCCGCGCTCGACTGGTGTACGTGGGAGTCGGCCACCCCCGACTGGCCACCCACCGCGGGACTGGACAGCCGGTATGCCGATCCCGACTTCGCCCTGGCGTTCGCACGCCTCGTGACCCACTACGTCCGCCACGATGACTTCCTCGAAGACGGGAAGTTGCTCCGCGACGCCGGTGTGCTCGCCGACATCCCCGGCGCGCTGGTGAACGGCCGGTTCGATCTGCAGGCGCCGATCGCGAACGCGTGGGCCCTTCACCAGGTGTGGCCGCAGGCCGAGCTCGTGATCGTGGACGACGCGGGGCATGCCGCCGATGAGCCCGCACTCACGGACGCGCTGATCCATGCCCTCAACCGATAGCGCCCTCGGGGGTCATGGCTCCTGGTGCCCGGCCCGTGGTGGTCCCACCCGTGCTCATCGACGTGCACTCCCCCTCGAAACCGCTCGCGCAGGTCGGTACGGTGAACCCGTCCTCGCCGAAGGGACCACCCGGTGAACGAGCGAACACAGTACCCATCGTGGCTTCGAGGACTCGCGTGGGCGCTGTTCGCCTTGGCCGCGCTTGCAGTGGTGGGGGGCCTGGTCCTGACCGCGCTGAAACTTGCCAACGAGACGCTCTCTGTCGGTTCGGCCGTGAGTTCCCTGACGTTCCTTCCTGCGGGGCTCGCGTTCTCGATCGTCGGGCTCCTCGTGGCGCTCCGCCGCCCGGAGAACCCTGCCGGATGGTTCCTGCTCGTGATCGGCGCGTTCTGGAGCGTGCTGATCCTGCCGCTCGGCGACGTCTCGCAGCCCCAGTGGTTCTCGAACATGATCTGGGTCCTGCCCCTGGGCCTGATGGGCACGCATCTGCTGCTGCGGCTTCCGGACGGCACCCTCCCATCGCCGCGATGGCGCTGGATCTCGCGCGCGTCGACGCTCGCGATCCTGCTCGCTGGCGTGGCGCTCCCGTCCGACGGGGATGCGGCAACCGACCTCCAGAACATCGTGGGACTGGTTGGGATCCTGCTGCTCCTGGTCTGCATCGTGGCGTCGGTGGCATCGCTGTTCGTTCGAGCACGCAGGGCGGACGCCGACGAGCGTCACCAGCTCCGGTGGATCGCGATGGGCGGCCTGACGTTCATCGGGTTCTATGCGATCGCCGTGGTGCCCGGGCTCGTCGGTCTCGGGTGGAGCAAAGGAGTGGACGACGTCGTCAACACGTTCGCCGGCGTGGCCTACGCCGCCGTGCCGATCGGCATCGGGATCGCGATCTTGAAGTACCGGCTCTACGACATCGATGTCGTGATCCGCAAGGCGTTGGTGTTCGCCTCGCTCGCCGCGTTCTTCACCATCGTGTACGCCCTCGTGGTCGGCGGCGTGGGGGCGGTGATGGGCTCGCTCTCAACGCCGGCGCTGTCGTTCGCTGCGGCGGCCCTCGTCGCCGTCGGATTCCAGCCGGCGCTGGCTCGAGCCCGCCGGTTCGCCGACCGGGTCGTGTACGGGAAGCGTTCGACCCCCTACGAGGTGCTGGCCGAGCTCGGTGAGCGACTCGGCGAGACCTACGCCGCCGATGACGTGTTGCCCCGGATCGCCCGGGTGCTCGGCGAGGGTGTCGGCGCCGATCGGGCCGACGTGTTGCTCCTGGTCGAGGACGACTTCAGGGCGGTCGCCTCGTGGCCTGAGGGAGCGACCGCCACCGGCGAAGCCGATCTGACGGTCGAGGTGCGGCATCAGGGCGAGCTGCTGGGTGCCCTCGCCGTGTCGATGCCCGCCAGCGACCCCATGGATCCGGCGAAGGAGCGACTGGTCAACGACCTCGCAGCGCAAGCCGGGCTCGTGCTCCGCAACGTGCGACTCACCGAGGAACTCCGCGCGAGGATCGACGACCTGCAAGCTGCGCAGAAGCGACTGGTGGCGGCTCAGGACGACGAGCGTCGTCGGCTCGAACGCAACATCCATGACGGTGCGCAGCAACAGCTGGTGGCCCTGACTGTGAAACTCCGGCTCGCCGACACCCTCATCGAGCGCGACCCGTCCCGCGCCCGCGAGCTGCTCGATCAGCTCCGGTCGGACACGAGCGATGCACTCGAGGATCTTCGCGACCTGGCGCGCGGGATCTATCCCCCGCTGCTGGCCGACAAAGGGCTGCTCTCCGCGCTCGAGGCGCAGGCGCGGAAGGCCTCGTTGCCGGTCGAGGTACACGCGCTGGGGGTCGACCGATATCCCCAGGAGATCGAGGCCGCCGCGTATTTCTCCTGCCTCGAGGCGCTCCAGAACGTGGCGAAGTACGCCGAGGCGTCCCGGGCCGTCGTCACGCTGTCGGACGGTGGTCGGCGGTTGCGCTTCGAGGTCGCCGACGACGGCCTGGGATTCGACCCCTCCGAGGTCGGGTACGGCACCGGGCTCCAAGGCATCGCCGATCGGTTGGGAGCGCTGGCCGGCTCCTTGACGGTCACGAGTTCGGTGGGCAACGGCACCATCGTGGCCGGTACCATCCCGGTTCCCGACCGGCGCTAGGTCGCGAGCTCCATCGGAGGACGCCCGCCGTGGAAACCGCAACGCAGACGCTCCACCGGCTCACGTCCTACGAACCCGGCCGTGAGTGGGACGAGCCGATCGACGATCCGCTGATCGTGCAGGACTTCGAGGTGAACGACCTGGACCACTTCCCGTGGTTCACCAAGCGCTATGCGGCCGCCCTCCCCCGCGTGTCGCTCCCCCGCGAACTGCCACCCACGACGGCGCCCGCGCTCGCGGTCCTTTCGGGCTCGGCCCGCGTCGGTCCCGCCCCGCTCGACCTGCCGCATCTCTCACGGTTACTGCATCTGTCCGCGGGGGTGGTGCGCACCACCGAACGCCCGTACGCGACGTGGTTCTTCCGCGCCGCCGGATCGGCGGGCGGTCGCTTCCCGCTCGAGCTCTACGTCGCCGTCCCGGATGGGACGGGATTGCCCCCGGGCGTTCATTGGTACGACCCCCAGGACCACGCGCTCGTCCAGGTGGGGCCGACGCCGCGCGGCACCGCGCCCACCGTCGTCGTCACCGGCATCCCCTGGCGCACCGGCTGGCGCTACCGCGAGCGGGGGTTCCGGCACGTGTACTGGGATGCGGGCACGATGCTCGCCCAGTTACTCGCTGTGGCCGATTCGGCCGGACACACTGCGTCGCTGCACACCCGCTTCCCGGACGCCACGGTTGCCGATCTCGTCGGCGCGGACGGGGTGCACGAATGGCCCGTGGCCGTGATCGCGATGGCGGAGGGCACACCCGCGATCGAGGCGACGGGGGCTCCCACCGGCGGAGACGTCGACGCGGCGCCGCGCGAGTTCCCACTCGTCACGAGGGCCCAGCATGCAGGTGACCACGACGCGCTCGGTCCGCCGTGGGACCGGGGCGCTCCCGTCGAGGTCGCCATGACCGGGAGGAAGACGATCGAGTCGGTCGTGCTCGCGCGTGGGTCGCAACGGCGCATGGATCCCGCCCGAGGTCTGCCGCCGATCGTGCTCCGAACGGCGATGGGCGTAGCGCTTCGCGGCATCGCCGTCCCGCACTTCGTGGTGGTCCACGACGTCGATGGGCTCGAACCAGGCGTCTACCGTTGGCCGGACCTGGCAGCCCCAGTGCATCCCGGGAC
>JBKPMF010000269.1:0-9798 GCA_046732015.1 Actinomycetota bacterium | reverse complement strand
GTGCGGATGTTGCGCATGCTCACGGCCGGGGAATCGCACGGGAAGGCCCTGGTTGCCGTGGTGGAGGGCTTGCCGGCGGGCGTGCCGGTGAGCACGGAGGAGCTGGCGCACCAATTGGCACGACGGCGGCAGGGCCATGGGCGTGGGGGCCGGCAGAAGTTCGAGTCCGACCGGTTCGAGATCCTGACGGGCGTGCGCCACGGACGGACCATGGGATCGCCGATCGCGGTCACGATCCCCAACATGGAGTTCGGGCAGAAGTACGCCGAGCTGATGGGCGTCGAAGGCAAGATGGACCCGGCCAAACGCCTCACTCGCCCCCGTCCCGGTCATGCCGACCTGGTCGGTTCCCAGAAGTACGGGTTCGACGATGTTCGTAACGTGCTGGAGCGCGCGAGCGCGCGCGAGACCGCCGCCAGGGTCACCGTGGGCGCGTTCTGCCGAGCGTTCCTGGGCGAACTCAAGGTGGCGTTGCTCTCCCACGTCGTGCAGATCGGGACGGTGAAGACCTCGAAACGCCGGCAGCTGCCGACGCCCGACGATCTCGCCGCGATCGATCGGTCGCCGGTACGGTGCTTCGACCCCGATGCCTCCACGCAGATGGTGGCCGAGATCGACCGACTTCGGAAGGAGCGCGACACGATCGGAGGGGTCTTCGAGGTCCTGGTCTACGGTGCACCGCCGGGTCTGGGTTCCTACGTGCACTACGACCGCAAGCTGGACGCGCGTCTGGCGCTGGCTCTGATGAGCATCCAGTCGGTGAAGGGCGTGGAGGTCGGGGACGGGTTCGCCACGGCGTCCAAGCCGGGCTCGAAGGCGCACGACGAGATCGTGCCCGCGCACGGCCGGCTCTCGCGCGCCACCGCGCGTGCAGGAGGCATCGAAGGCGGCATGAGCACCGGGGAACCGATCCGTGTCCGGGCTGCGATGAAGCCCTTCTCCACCGTCCCGAAAGCGCTGCGGACCGTGGACCTCGCGACCGGGGAACCCGCTGTGGCCATCAAGCAGCGCACCGACGTCTGCGCCGTGCCGGCGGGTGGCGTGGTGGGCGAGGCCGTCGTCGGGTTCGAACTGGCGAACGCGGTGCTGGAGAAGTTCGGAGGCGATTCGCTCGGCGAGACGGCGGACAACCTGGGCCGGTACCTCGACGGGCTGGCGTTGGAGGCGAAGTCGTGATCGTGTACCTGGTGGGCATGCCCGGCGCCGGCAAGACCGTGGTCGGTCGTGAGCTGGCGGGCAAGCTCGGCGTACCGTTCGTCGATCTCGACGCCGAGATCGAACGAGAGGCGGGCAAGCCCGTGTCGGAGATCTTCGCCACCGAGGGCGAGGCCGCCTTCCGAGGCATGGAGGCGGCGGCGCTGGTGAAGGCGAGCGCATCGGACCCGGCCGTGGTTTCGTGCGGCGGCGGCGTCGTCCTGGAACCCGCGAACCGCATCACCCTGCGCAACACGGGCACGGCGGTCTACCTGGACGTGCCGATCGCTCAGCTGCGTGAACGTGTGCGTCCCGGGGCCGATCGTCCCCTGATCCGCGAGGACGGCGACCTCGAGCGCCTGTTGGAGGCCCGAGGGCCGCTCTATCGCGAGTTCGCCGCCCACGTGGTGGACGGGAGTGGGGAACCCGGTGAGGTCGCCGATGCGATCGTCGAGGAGCTTCGTTGGTCCGCGTGAACGTCCCGGTTCCCGGGCGGGCCTACGACGTGTTCGTGGGCCAAGGCGTGATCGACGAGGCGGCCTCACACCTTCCGGAGTTCCCGAAGGCCGAGTCTGCCTTCGTGGTGGCCGATCGCGAGGTGGCCGACCGGTGGTTCGAGCGCCTCGTCGCCGGCCTGGCCGATCGTGGGTGGTCCTGCACGATGCTGACCGTGCCGGCCGGCGAGGAGGCGAAGTCGCTCGACGTCTACCGTGCCCTGCTGCATCAGCTGGCGACCCAGGAGGCGCATCGGGACGACGTCGTCGTCGCCCTGGGTGGCGGAGCGGTCGGTGACCTTTCCGGCTTCGTCGCTTCGACGTACATGCGGGGTATGCCGTTCGTGCAGGTGCCGACTACGCTCCTGGCGCAGGTGGATGCCGCCATCGGTGGGAAGACGGCCGTGAACCTGCCCGAGGGCAAGAACCTCGTGGGGACGTTCGCGCAGCCGCGCGCCGTCCTCGCCGACGTCACGACCCTGGCCACGCTCTCCGACCGGGACTTCCGCTCCGGCGTGGCGGAGGTGGCGAAGTACGGCCTCACGCTCGATGTGGCGCTGCTCGACCAACTGGAGACCGATCCTGCTCCGGTGCTCGCGCGCGAGCCGAACGTCCTGGAGACCCTCGTCACCGGATGTGTTCGGGTGAAAGCGCAGACCGTGGCCGAGGACGAACGCGACACGGGCGCTCGCCTGATCCTCAACTACGGCCATACCCTGGGCCACGCGCTCGAGCGGCTCGAGGCGTTCGGGGGCCGATCGCACGGAGAGGCGATCGCGATCGGGATGGTGTTCGCCGCGAGGCTCTCGGAGCTGCGCGGCCTCGCACCACCGGGTCTGGCCTCGCGCACGGGGCGCCTGCTCTCGAGCCTGGGACTGGAGACCGATGGGTCGCTGCCGCCGGTCGATGACATCCTGGCGGCGTTCCGATTGGACAAGAAGTATCACGGCGGTGTCCGCTTCGTGTTGCTGCGTGATGTCGGCGACGCCGTGGTCGTGGACGACGTCCCCGAGGCGCAGGTCCGTGAGGTACTGGAGGCGATGGGCGGATGAAGGTGCTCTACCTGTTCGGACCGAACCTCGGCGCCCTGGGCCGCCGCGATCCGCAGACCTACGGCTCCGAGACCCTCGAAGACATCATGACGTCGGTCACCGAACGCGGGGTCCAGCTGGGGCTCGAGGTCGCCTGGCGACAGTCCGACCACGAAGGAGACCTCGTGGGCTGGCTGCTGGCGGGCTCGTCCGAAGGCCAGGACGCGATCGTGATCAATCCGGGAGCATTGACCCACTATTCCTACGCGCTGCGGGACGCCGTCGAAGCCTGCGGGCTCCCGGTGATCGAAGTGCACATGTCGAACATCTACGCCCGTGAGGAGTTCCGACGCCACTCGGTGGTCTCGGAGGTCTGCCGGGCCACCGTCACCGGCCTCGGAGCCGGTGGCTATCATCTGGCACTGGAGGCGATGCCGTGGATCACCGATTGAGGAGGACCGCGATGGCCGGGCGACTGCCCGACCTGGCGGTCGATGCGTTCCTGGTCACCGGGTTGACGAACGTCCGCTACCTCACCGGCTTCACCGGGTCCAACGGGCAGGTGCTCGTGGCCGGCGGGGCCGGTGTCTTCTTCACGGACGGCCGCTACACTGAGCAATCACGCCACGAGGTGCCCGACCTCGAGCGCGTCACCTACCTCGGGGGGTTCGGCGAGGCGCTCGGACCGCAGCTGGCGGCCATGGGCATCCAGCGGCTGGGCTTCGAAGCCCATCAGGTCACCGTGCGCACGCACGAACAGCTCTCGGCCAAGCTCGCGGGGGTGGAGCTCGTGGCGCTCGGTGACGAGGTAGAGCAGCTGCGGTGGGTGAAGGACGACGAGGAGCTCGAGAACCTCCGCCGGGCCCAGGCGGTCACCGACCAGGCGTTCGAGGACATCCTCGAGACCCTCGCGATCGGCATGACCGAGCAAGCCGTGGCCCGTGAGCTGGAGAACCTGCTCCATCGTGACGGCGCCGACGGCCTCAGCTTCGAGTCGATCGTGGCCTTCGGTGAGAACGCCGCTGAGCCGCACCACGAGCCGGGACACCGCCTGCTCGACGAGGGCGACGTCATCAAGATGGACTTCGGCGCGCTGTACGGCGGCTATCACGCCGACATGACGCGGACCGTGGCGTTCGGTGAACCCGCCACCGAGCTCAAGAAGGTGCACGACGTCGTGAAGCAGTCTCAGCAGGCCGGTATCGACGCCGTTGCGGCCGGGGTCACCGGGCAGGCCGTCGATGTCGCCGCGCGTACCGTGATCGAGGACGCGGGCTACGGCCAGTACTTCACCCACGGGCTCGGACACGGCGTGGGCCTGGACATCCACGAGGGGCCGAGGCTCGGTCGCGAGTTCGCCTCGCACGTGCTTCCGGCCGGCGCGGTGGTCACCGTGGAGCCGGGGATCTACATCCCGGGGCTCGGCGGGGTTCGCATCGAGGATATGGTGGAGGTCACCGACGACGGCGGCCGCGTGCTCGGCACCGCCAATCGAGATCTGATCGAGCTGTAACGACCACCTTTCCGACGACCGAGGAGCTGAACCCCCGCGTGAGCGTTTCCACCAACGACTTCAAGAACGGCATGACGATCGACATGGACGGCACCCTGTTCCAGATCATCGAGTTCCAGCACGTCAAGCCCGGCAAGGGCGGTGCGTTCGTGCGAACGAAGCTGCGGAACGTGAAGACCGGTGCCGTGATCGAGCGCACGTTCAACGCCGGCGTGAAGGTGGATCAAGCGATCGTGGAACGTCGAGGGTTCCAGTACCTCTACCCCGACGGTGACGAGTTCGTGTTCATGGACCTGCAGACCTACGATCAGATCCACGTCCAGCGCACGCTCATGGGCGAGGCGTCGAAGTTCCTGGTGGAGGGGGCCGAGGCACAGGTCGCCACGCACGACGGCGTTCCGATCTCGGTCGACCTGCCGGCTTCCCTGGTGCTCACGATCACGCAGACCGACCCCGGAGTGAAGGGCGACACGCGGACGGGTTCGCTCAAGCCGGCCACCCTGGAGACCGGCGTGGTCGTCAACGTGCCGCTCTTCGTCGAAGAGGGCGAGAAGATCAAGGTCGACACGCGTTCGGGCGAGTACATCGAACGCGTGAAGGCTTGAGCGTGACGACCAGGCGCGAAGCCCGACGCCTGGCGATCGACGTCCTGTACCAGGCCGATATCACCGATCGCAGTCCCTCCGACGTGCTGACGGGTTGGCGTGAGGCCGATCGCGCGATCCCCGCGTTCAGCGAGGAGCTGGTGGACGGCGTGGGTGAGCACGGTCCCGAGATCGACCTGCTCCTCGAGGAGCATGCCGAAGGGTGGACGGTCGCGCGCATGACGGCGCTGGACCGCACGATCCTGCGGGTGGCCGTGGAAGAGCTGCTGCGGGGGGACGTGCCGCCCTCGGTGGCGATCAGCGAAGCCGTGGAAGCGGCCTCGGAACTGTCGGCCGAGGAGTCCCGCTCGTTCGTGAACGGCGTGCTGGGCCGGATCGCGAGGGAGACGGGAACCGGGGATCGCGCCGAACCGATCGACGTGCCGGACCCGGGTCCGGAACGAGCCTAAGCCTCGGGCTTGGGCTGATCCGTGGTTTCGGTCGGCGTCGCCGCCTGCGTGGGCTGGACCGGCGGCGGAACGGCGGGGGCGTCTGCCTCGTCCGCGCCCTCCTTCAGGCCCTTCTTGAACTCGTTGGAGGAGCGACCCAGGTTGTGCGCGATCTCGGGCAGCTTCTTGGCACCGAAGATCACGGCGATCGCGATGATCCCAACGATGATCAGCTCGGGAGGACCCATGGGCAGTGGCCGCCTTTCGGTTCGGGGATGTCGTCGTTCTCTGTCGTTCTTCTCTGGGGCCAGTGTACGCCCGCCGATGGTCTGCGGCCATGAAGGGCCGGCGGGGTCGTTGTGAGCCCGCGCGCGGGACCGCTATGCTCTGAGGCGACAGCGCTTCCCCCTTTAAGTCCGGTCCCGCGAGACCGGGAAGGGAACACGAACATGACGCTTGACCCATGCGCCTGCCCAGCACCTTGGGCGGGCGTTCCTGTTTCTCCGACCGCGCCGGAGGCCGGATGACGGGCACGTTGCTCGACGCCGACGACGTCCGCCGCGCCCTCACCCGCATCGCCCACGAGATCATCGAGCGTGACAAGGGCGCGGACGGCGTGGTGCTCGTGGGCATCGCGAACCGAGGCGATGACCTCGCGAACCGACTCGCCGCCGAGATCGAGCGCATCGAAGGCATCACGGTGCCGGTTGGGTCGCTCGACATCACGTTCTACCGCGACGACATCGGGATGAAGGCCGAGGCCCCGGAGGTGCACGAGACGAGGATCGGTTTCGACATCACCGGTCGCACCGTCGTCCTGGTCGACGATGTGCTGTTCACCGGCCGCACGATCCGCGCGGCCATGGACGCGCTGATGGACTTCGGCCGGCCCCGCAGGATCCGCCTCGCGGTGTTGGTCGACCGCGGTCATCGCGAGCTGCCCATCCGGGCCGACTTCGTGGGCAAGAACGTGCCGACGCACCGCGACGATGACGTCCGGGTGCTGATCACCGAACTGGACGGCAAGGACGCCGTGGTGGTGGAGGAGGTCTCATGAACGAACACCTGCTCTCGATGCATGACGTCAGCGCCGACGATGTCGTCCGGATCCTCGATACGGCCGAGTCCTTCCGGGAGGTCGGTTCCAGGGTCATCAAGAAGGTCCCTGCGCTGCGGGGCCGAACGGTCGTGAACTTCTTCTTGGAGAACTCCACCCGGACGAGGATCAGCTTCGAGCTGGCGGCCAAGCGGCTCTCGGCGGACGTCATCAACTTCAGCGCCGGCGGGTCGAGCGTCTCCAAGGGCGAGAGCCTGAAGGACACCGCATTGACGCTGCAGGCGATGGGCGCCGACGCGATCGTGATCAGGCACTCCTCGAGCGGCTCGCCGCTGCAGCTGACGAAGTGGGTGGACGGCCACGTGATCAACGCCGGCGACGGCACGCACGAGCACCCAACGCAGGCCTTGCTCGACCTCTACACGATGCGCGAGAAGCTGGGGCGCCTCGAAGGGCTGCGGGTCGCGATCGTGGGTGACGTGCTGCACTCGCGGGTGGCGCGGTCGCTCTCGTTCGGGTTGGTGAAGATGGGCGCTGAGGTCACCTTGATCGGCCCACCGACGCTGATCCCGCCCGACGCCGGCGCCTGGGGCGTGCAGGTGAGTTACGACATCGAGAGCGTGCTGCCGAAGTTGGACGTCTGCTACATGCTCCGCGTCCAGCGCGAGCGCCAGCGCCTCGAGTACTTCCCCAGCGTGCGGGAGTACAACCGGATCTTCGGGCTGAGTTCGAAGCGGGCGGCCATGCTCCCCGAGGGCTCCGTCATCATGCACCCCGGCCCCATGAACCGAGGCGTCGAGATCGACTCCGACGTCGCCGACCTGCCCCAGGCGCTGATCGAGGAACAGGTCACGAACGGGATCGCGATCCGCATGTCGCTGCTCTATCTCTTGCTCGGCGGCGCGGGAGAGGGGGCCCTCGATGGCTGACCTCCTGTTCACGGACGCGCGGGTGATCGATCCCTCGACCGGTATGGACGAGGTCACCGACGTCCGGGTGGCCGGCGGCCTGATCGAGGCCGTCGGGAACGCCCTGGACGCCGCCGGCGCCGAAACGCTCGACGGCGAGGGTCTGATCCTCGCCCCGGGCCTGGTCGACCTGCACACGCACCTGCGCGAACCGGGATTCGAACATAAGGAGACGATCGAGACCGGCACGCGGGCCGCGGCGATGGGCGGCTACACCGCCGTCTCGTCCATGGCCAACACCGAACCGGTCACGGACCACGCCGCGATCGTCGCCGAGGTCAGGGAGAAGGCCGCCGCCGCGGGCCTGGCCGACGTGTTCCCGGTGGGCGCCATCACGAAAGGGCTGGCCGGGGAGTCGATCGCCGAGATGGGCGAGATGGTCGAGGCAGGTGTTCGGGTGTTCAGCGACGACGGCAACTGCCTGCCCACCGCCCGCACGTTGCGCAACGCGCTCACGTACGCGAAAGCCTTCCCCGTGGACGTGGTGATCGCCGATCACTGCGAGGACCCCTCCCTGGTCCAGGACGGGCACATGCACGAAGGCGTCCACTCGTACTCGCTGGGGCTGGCTGGGAGGCCCGCCGAGGCCGAGGAGACGATCGTGGCGCGCGACATCGCGATGGCGCGCATGACCGGCGGCCGCGTGCACCTGTGCCACCTGTCCAGCGCGCGATCGGTCGATCTCGTGCGCGCCGCGAAGGCCGAGGGCGTTCGAGTCACCGCCGAGGTCACCCCGCACCACCTGGTGTTCACCGACGAGGACCTGCTCACCTACGACACCAACTTCAAGATGAATCCGCCGCTGCGTAGCGCCGAGGATCGTGATGCGTTGCGGACCGGGGTGGCCGACGGGACGATCGACGCGATCGCCACCGACCACGCGCCGCACGCCGTGGAGGAGAAGGAATCGGAGTTCGACCTGTCGCCGCCCGGCACGATCGGGCTCGAAACGGCCCTCGCCGCCGTGTTCACGTTCGTGGTCGAACCCGGGGTCGTCTCGCTCGAGCGGGTACTCGCCGCGATGTCGGCGAGGCCGGCCCGGATCCTGGGCGCCGCCGGCCACGGCGGTCCGATCGAGCCCGGCCGGCCGGCGAACCTGGTGCTGTTCGATCCCGCGGCTCGGTGGAAGGTGGAGCCTCCGTTCGCCTCGAAGGCCCGGAACTCGGCGTTCATGGGGGCCGAGCTCACGGGCGCGGTGGTGGCCACGGTGCTGCGCGGCGACCTCACCGTCGCCGACGGCAAGGCGGTGCGCTAGATGGTGGTGGTGTCTCCGGAGACGCGCCGGCGGGGCCCCGATGCGCTCCTGGTCCTCGAGGACGGGAGTGCGTTCGCGGGCACCGGCTTCGGAGCCGAAGGAGAGACGTTCGGCGAGGCGGTGTTCAACACCGGCATGGCGGGCTACCAGGAGGTCCTGACCGATCCGTCCTACGCCGGCCAGATCGTGGCGATGACCTCGCCGCATCAAGGCAACTACGGCATGAACGAGGCCGATCCAGAATCGGTCCGGGTGCAGGTCGCGGGGCTCGCCGTGCGCGAGGTGGCACGTCGCGCCTCGTCCTGGCGATCGGAAGGCACGCTCGGCGACGCGCTCGCCGCCTCGGGCGTCACCGGCATCGAAGGCATCGACACCCGCCGGCTGACGCGACGCCTGCGCGAGGGTGGCGCGATGCGCGCGGTGATCTCCACCGTCGACCTCGACCCTTCCTCCCTGACGGAGCGCGTACAGGCCGCGCCGGGTATGGCGGGCGCGGACCTCGCACGGACGGTGTCGGCCACCGAGCCCTACGACGCGGTGGTGCTCACGGGGGCGCCCAACACCGACCGGGGCCGGGTCTTCCGCGTGGCCGCCTACGACTTCGGCATCAAGCGGAACATCCTGCGGCTGCTCGCGGCGAGCGGGATCGAGACCACCGTGTTCCCCGCGCAGACGCCCGCCGCCGAGGTGGCGGCCGGCGGCTACGACGGGGTGTTCCTGTCCAACGGCCCCGGCGATCCGTCGGTCACCGCCTACGGCATCGGAGCCACGCGTGAGCTGCTCGGCAAGGTGCCACTCTTCGGGATCTGCCTGGGCCACCAACTGCTCGCCCATGCCCTCGGTGGCCGTACCTACAAGATGAAGTTCGGTCACCGGGGCGTGAACCAGCCGGTGAAGAACCTGCAGACCGGCATCGTCGAGATCACCAGCCACAACCACGGATTCGCCGTCGATCCCGATGGGTGGGCGCGCGATGCCGACGGCATCGCCACGACCGACCTGGGACGCGCCGCCCTGACCCACTGGAACCTCAACGACGGCACGCTGGAAGGGCTGCGATGCCTCGACCTGCCGGCCTTCAGCGTCCAGTACCACCCCGAAGCGGCGCCGGGCCCGCACGATTCGCGGTACCTGTTCGGGGACTTCCGGGCACTGATGGGGGAGATCCCCTGATGCCGCGGCGCGAGGACATCCGCAAGATCATGGTGGTCGGCTCGGGCCCGATCGTGATCGGCCAGGCGTGTGAGTTCGAC
>JBKPMF010000268.1:0-4849 GCA_046732015.1 Actinomycetota bacterium | reverse complement strand
TCCGAGCGCTCTCGGTGAACGCCTTCCCGTCGCCCTGCACGTGTGACATCACCTGGAGGCGCGGGTCCTCCTCCACGACCAGCTCCAAGAGCTCGCGTCGCTGCTCCAGGCCGAGCGCGGTGGTCTCGTGGCCGTCGAGCCACAGCAGATCGAACACGACCAGGGCGACCGGGATCTGTTTCGAGGCACGGGCGATCGCGCGTTGCCCCTGGAGGTTCATCCGCTGCTGCAGGGCTTCGAACGAATTCCTGCCTCGCTCGTCGAAGGCCACGATCTCGCCGTCGATCACGGCGTTCACCTGATCGACGAGCTCATGCACCATGTGCAGCTCGGGGTACTGCGCCGTGACGTCCCGGCCGCGGCGGGTCCGCAGGATGGTCTCGCCCGTGGCGAGGTCGGCGAGGCACCGGATCCCGTCGAGCTTGGGCTCGAACCACCATCCGTCGTCGTCGAACGCTTCCCACCCCCCCTCGGCCAGCATCGGCTGGAACCGCTCGGGCTCGTGGATCAGCGCCGTGGTTTGGGCGCTCGCCAAGAACGCGAGCCAATCCGTGCGGGTCTTCACGAAGTGGAACTCCAGGCCGGGGTAGCGGCGGCCGTGCAGGATGAAGCTCACCTTCGAGTCGGTCCACTCGACGGGCTCGTACCAGCCGTCGTCGAAGATGCGGACCTCACCCGCGCCGTAGTGGCCCTCGGGGATCGTGCCCTCGAACGAGCCGTATTCCAGCGGGTGATCCTCGGTGCGCACCGCGAGGCGCTTGTCGCCCCTTTCCGTGGGCAGGCCCTTGGGCACCGCCCAGCTCGGGAGCGCACCGTCCTTCTCCAGTCGCACGTCGTAGTGCAGGCGAGTCGCCCGGTGCTTGTGGATCACGAACGAATTGCCGGTCGCGGCGGCGGTGTCGCCGGGCGCCGGTTCGGTGGTGCCCTCGGGACCGAAGTCGCGGCGCCGCACGTACTCGAACAAGGCCGGATCCTTCGAGGCCGCCGCCACCTCCTCGGACGTCTTCGCCCGCGTGGAGGGGGCCGCCGTGCGGGGAAGCGGCGCATCCGTCGCCGGTTCCTGCGTGTCCTCGCCCACCACGCCGAGCGCCTCGAGAGCATGCGTCAGATCCATCGCCTCCGTCCGCACCCCGTCGAACAGATCGCCGAGGCGCTCGAAGCGATCCCACACGTTGTCGATCCGGAAATCCTGCGGCTCGAACCCGCCCTCGAAGACCTCGTCCCACGAGAGCGGCGTCGAGACCGGCGCCCGGAGCTCGGGTCGCACCGAATAGGCAGCCGAGATGTTGGCGCCCGAGCGGTTCATGTTGTGGTCGATGAAGATCTTCCCGGTGCGATCGGCGATCTTCCAGGCCATCGTCACCCGGTCGGGGTCGGCCTGCTTGATCATCCGGCCCGCCGCGCCGACGAACGCGCGCACGGTGTCGTGCGTATACGTGCCGCGCAGGATCGGCACGAAGATCTGGAGACCGGTGGCGCCGCTCGTCTTGGGGAACGACGTCAGCCCCAACTGGTCGAGCAGCACCTTGATGTGTCGCCCGACCGTGAGCACGTCTTCGTAGGTGTACGGCTCGAACGGGTCGAGGTCGAAGAACAGGTAGTCGGGGTGCGTGATGTCGCTGCAGCGTGCGTGCAGCGGGTGGAACTCGATGCAGCCCAGGTTGGCGACGTACAGCAGGCCGGCGATGTCGCCGATCGTGAGGTAGTCGATCTCGCCCTTCTTCGCGTCGTCGCTCTGGACCACGCACCGTCCGAGCCAGTCCGGAGTATGTGAGGGCGCCGACTTCTCGTAGAAGGACTCACCGTCGATACCGTCGGGCATCCGCTTCATCGTGAGTGGGTGATCGGCCAGGTGCGGCACGATCAGCTCGCCGATGTTGAAGTAGTAGTTCAGCAGGTCGCCCTTGGTGTAGCCCTCGTCGGGCCAGAAGATCTTCGTGAGGTTGGACAGCCGAAGCTCGCGGCCGTCCACCTCGAACCACCACGCATCGCCGTCGCGCCTGGCCTCGATCGTCTGCGGCATCGCCACGGTGAACGGTTCCGACCCCGTTCGTGTGCGCTTCCGCTTCGCCGACATCCCTCGATGCTAACGGCGTCGGATGCCTGACCGGTCATGATGCCCGGGTGAACGGCGTCGAGATCCTGCTGGGGCTGGTGATGCTGGTCGGCCTGATCGGCGTGCTGGTGCCGGTCCTGCCCGGGCTGCTGCTGATCGCTGGGGCCGCGGTGGTTTGGGCCCTGGTCCAGCGCCCGGGGCCGTGGGGCTGGGCCGCTGTGGCCGTGATCGGGGTGATCGCGATCCTCGGCATCGCGGCGCCGACGTGGTTGAGCGGTCGACGAGCGACGGCGGCGGGCCTGCCCGGATGGGTGCTGCTGGCCGGCGTGGCCGGGGCGGTGGCGGGCTTCTTCCTGATCCCGGTGGTGGGCGCGTTGATCGGTTGGCCCGCCGGGGTGTTCGTGGCCGAGCTGGCGCGGCATCGCCACCTCGGCCCCGCCTGGGCGTCCACGAAGGAGGCGCTGAAGAGCCTCGGGATCGGGGTGGCCGTGCAGTTCGTGGCGGGCGTCTCGATGATCGCGCTGTGGGCCGTGGCCGTCCTCGCGACGTGACCTGGGGTTCCCCGGCGGGTTCGCGGGTGCCGGCTCGTCCGTCCTACGCTCGCAGCCGTGGACACCGTGGCGATCGGCGAGGTGGACCTCGCGCGCGTGCGTGACGAGCGGCTGGTGCGGCTCCAGGCGCAGATGCGCGCGCACGACCTCGAGGGGCTGCTCCTCGCGAACGAGCCGAACATCCGCTACGCGACGGGCGCCACGGCGATGCCGCCGTATGCGATGAGCACGTTCGTCCGGTGCGCGGTGGTCCCCGTGGAAGGGACCCCGATCTTGTTCGAACACGGGAACTCGATGCATCGCTCCAGCGGGATCGCGGTGGACGTTCGCCGGATGCACGCGTGGGAGTTCTTCGACGATCCGATGCCCGAAGCCCGGGTGTGGGCGCGCGAAGTCGTGGCAGCCATGGCCGAGCTCGGCGTGGACCGAACTCGGATCGGGCTCGACCGGATGGGCACGCCCGGGTTCCTCGCGTTGACGGAGGCCGGATGCGGGTTCATGGATTCGGCCCCGATCACGCAGGCGGCCCGCGAGGTCAAGACGCCCGAGGAGATCCGCCTGTTCCGGGCCAACGCGCCGATCGTGGTGGAGCAGCTCCGCACGGTGGAAGCGGGGATCGCACCGGGGGTGCAGGAACGCGAGCTCTTCGCGGCCATGGCGGAGACGGGGTTGGCCCGCGGCGTGGAGTACTACGCCACCAACACGGTGTGCTCGGGCACCAACACGAACCCCTGGCGAGCCGAAGCCACGGACCGTGCCGTCGAGCCCGGCGACCTCGTCTACGTCGACACCGATACGGTGGGCGTGGGTGGGGCGTTCTTCTGCGTCTCCCGGACCTTCGCGTGCGGGTCGCCGTCGGCTGCGCAGCGCGACACTTATCGCGCGTCCTTCGACTGGCTCGAACGGATGAAGGGCCTCGTCCGGCCGGGGATCACCTGCGGAGAGCTCGCCGAGATCGCCCCGCTCCCTCCCGAGCGGTACCTGCCGCAACGGTACGAGTGCATGGCCCACGGGGTCGGGCTCGAGGAGGAGAATCCCAGCGTCTGCTTCCCGGCCGACGGGCAGTCCAACGGCGACCGCGTCCTGGAGCCGGGCATGCTCTTGGTGGTCGAGCTCTATTGCGGAGAGGTCGGCGCCGACCACGGCGTCAAACTCGGCGACGAGGTCCTGGTCACGGACGACGGGATCGAGGTCCTCGCTCCGTATCCGTTCGACGACGGCCTTCGGTCCTAGATCCTGCCCCTTCCGGCGTGTCCGGGGCCACGGCTAGACTCGGATGGTTCGCCCGCACCTGCGGCGGGTAGCCACCGAACCGGAGGGATACGACATGCCCAGATCGATGTGGAAGGGGGCCATCTCGTTCGGCCTCGTGACGATCCCGGTCGCCGTGTACCCGGCCACCGAGGAGAAGACCCTGAAGTTCAACCAGCTCCACGACGAGGACATGGGGCGCATCCGCTACAAGCGGATGTGCGAGAAGGACGGCGAGATCGTCGACTTCGACCACATCGTCAAGGGGTATGAGTACGACAAGGATCGCTACGTCGTGCTCACCGACGAAGACTTCGACAAGGTGCCGGTCGAATCCAGCCGTGCCATCGACATCCAGCAGTTCGTCGACCTCGAAGAGATCGACCCGATGATGTACAAGAAGTCCTACTACCTGATCCCCGAGGAGACCGGCGCCAAGGCCTATGCGCTCCTGCGGGAGGCCATGAAGCAGGACGAGCGCGTCGGCATCGCCAAGGTGAGCTTCCGCGACAAGGAGCACCTCGCCGCCCTGCGCTTCAAGGAAGACGCGTTCGTCCTCGAGACCATGTTCTGGCCCGACGAGATCCGGCAGGCCGAGTTCGACGGCGTGAACGTGGATCAAAAGGTGCGAGGCCAGGAGCTCGAGATGGCCCGCCAGCTCATCGATTCGCTCACCGCGGAGCGGAGCCCCCAGGAGTTCACCGACGAGTACCGCGAGGGACTCCTGCGGATCGTCGAGGCCAAGATCAACGGCGAGGAGATCGAGGTCGTCGAGCCCGAGCCCACGGCTCGCGTGGTCGACCTCATGGAGGCGCTGAAGGCGAGCGTCGCAGCCACCAAGAAGCAGGTGTCGGACGAACCGTCGTCGAGGCAGAAGCCGGCGGCCCGCAAGAAGTCCACGGCCAAGAAGCCGGCGGCCAAGAAGCCCGCCGCCAAGAAGCCCGCGTCGAGGAAGAAGGCCGTCGGCGAGTGACGCGCCACTAGACTCGCG
>JBKPMF010000267.1:0-12111 GCA_046732015.1 Actinomycetota bacterium | reverse complement strand
CTTCAGGGCGTTGCGCACATGCCCCTTGTCGTAGGACGCGGTGTCTTCGTCGACCTCGATGATCCGCACGTTCGGATCGTCGAGGTGATCTTCGAGCCAGTCGGTGCTGACCAGCACCTCCGGCTTCGCGTAGTCGGCCATGGACCTTCTCCTTCCGGTGCGCCGGCCCTCGCGGAGCCGGGAAACGATGAACGGCCGCAGATGCGGCCGTCGGCGGTGATCGGAGCGATGGGTTCCGGGCGGTGGAGCTATGGCCGCAGGTGCATCGGCGCCCCCCGGTGGGCGCGCTCGGGCATACAACACAGGCGAGACGGGATCATCGCCCCCACCACCCCGATGCACCTCGTGCGGATCAGATCACGGCCCTCCGGTCGGAATTGCAGGTGCAATACGTACCGCAGGGGCCAGCCAGCGTCAAGGCGAGCCTTTCGCGGCGGCACCGGTCAGAAGATGCCGAGCGACGCCTTGGCCTCGTCCGACATCATCTCGGGGGTCCACGGCGGCCGGATCACGAACTCGGGACGCACTTCGCCGACCCCAGGCACGCCTCGGAGGAATCCCCGCATCTGGTCTTCGATCATGGGACCGATGGGGCATCCCATCGTGGTGAGCGAGTACTGGATGTCGACGTCGCCCTGCTCATCCAGTTGCACGTCGTACACCAGCCCCAGGTCGACGATGTTCAGCCCCAGCTCGGGGTCGATGACGTTCTTCAGGGCCTCGAGGATGGCGTCCTTGGTCGAGGACCCTGTCCCGTCGGTGCTTGCCGCACCGGCGTTCTGGGTGGTCTCGGCCTCCTGAGCCTCGATCGCCTGTGTGTCGGTCTCGGTTGCGAATTCTTCCTGCATGTGCGCTTCCCGCCTCGAGTCGTCCTATCCTTACAGCGTCCATCGTACGTCCCCAAACGGAATACTTCCCCGAACGGAAGGAGCAGCCCGGCGATGTCTCCGATCCGAGCCCTCATCGTGGACGACCATCCGGTCACCCGCGAAGGTCTCCGCACCGCACTCGAACTCTCCGACGAGGTCGTGGTCGTGGTGGGCGAGGCCGCCAGCGGAGAGGAAGCCGTGGAACGTGCCCGCGAGCTGACCCCCGACGTGGTGTTCATGGACGTCCGCATGCCCGGGATGGACGGCATCGAGGCAACGCGGCGCATCCGCCAGGCCGCCCCCACCACCAAGATCATCCTCATCACGATCGACGAGTCCCGCGGTGCCATCTCCGACGCGATCCAAGCCGGGGTCTCCGGCTACCTGCTGAAGGACGCCTCGCCGGATGCACTGGTCGACGCGGCGAAGAACGCGATCGAGGGCAACGCCGTGATCCACCCCCAGCTCACGAAGACCTTCATCGAGGAGGTCCGCCTGGGCGATTCCGATGCCCCGAAGGCCGCGCCGCTGTCCAAGCGCGAGCGCGAGATCCTGCAGAAGGTCGCCGACGGCGCCACCACGCGCCAGGTCGCCAGCGACCTGGGCATCTCCCCGCACACGGTGAAGACCCACCTCGAGCGCATCTTCGAGAAGCTCAGCGCGAACGACCGGGCGCAGGCCGTGGCCATCGCGATCCGCACCGGCATCGTGCACTGACCTCGAACCTTCGACTTAACCCGCCTGCCGACCTGCCCGATATCCAAAGGGCCATGTCCCTGAACGTCCTCATCTGCGATTCCGCCGACGAACTGGCTCGGCTCCAGTACCACTTCCTGCGCGCCGGCGCCGACCTGGCGGTGGAGGTCACCACCGACGCGTTCCGGGCCGTCGAGATGGCGGCCCGCACGCGCCCCGACGTGGTGGTGTGCGAGCTCGATCTCGAGGGACTGGGCGGGGTCGAGTTCATCAAGCGGATGCGGGCCACCTCTCCCGATTCGAAGGTGCTGGTGTGGACGGTGGGCCGCGACCCCGGACGGGTGGCCGAGGTCCTGACCGCCGGCGCTGCGGGCTACCTCACCAAGGAGGACTCCCCCGACGAGCTCCTGGCCGCCATCCGGAACGCGGCTTCGGGGTCGGTGTCGTTCTCCGCCTCGGTGGCGGGGCGCCTCGGTGAAGAACTCGCCCGGGCGCTGGCCCGTGCCGGCGAGCTCGAGGCCGAGCTCGCCCGCGTGAAGGACAGCGTCACCCAGGGCACCTCGGCCAAGGCCGATTTCCTGGCGAACATCTCCCACGAGCTGCGGACCCCGGTGACGGTGGCCAAGGGCATCGCCTACGTGCTGCGCAATCCGTCGGTCCCCGACCACGAGCGCTCCGAGTTCCTGTCCCAGCTCCAGGCCTCGCTCGACAAGCTGATGGCCATCGTCGACGAGATCATCACGATCGCCGAGCTCGAGCGCGGCACGTTCGAGTTGAATCTCGCCGAGGTCGACCTGGCGCCGCTGCTGCGCCACGCGGTCGACGAGAGCCGGCTTGCCTACCCGCAGGTCGAGATCGACGACACGATCGCCGAACAGCTGGTGGCGATCGCCGACGGGGCGCGGATCGGCGGTGTGGTGCGGGAACTGCTGGACAACGCCTGCCGGTACTCCCCGCCCGGGCGTCCAGTGGAACTCCTCGCCCGCAACCTCGACGAAGGGGTGGTCGTGATGATCACCGACCGCGGTGAGGGGCTGGACCGCGCGGTGGCCGTCCAGTCGTTCGAAGAACCGTTCTCGACCGGCGAAGCCACCCTGCGCAAGGAGAAGGCCGGGGTCGGCGTCGGCCTCCACCTCGCCCGCCAGATGGTGGTGGAGCACGGGGGCATCCTGTGGGCCGACCCGATCCCGGGCGGCGGCACCAGGGCGGCGTTCTGCATCCCCTCTCAGGCGGGTCAGCGCCTCGCGGTGAGGCCCGCCGGCGCCGCCTGAGCCCGATCTGTCGGCCCGACCCCTCCATCGGAACTATGGCGTCACCCGCCCGGCGCGGCTATCCTCGTCCGAGGGTCCTGCGTGCGGAGAATCATCTTCGGTTCGGCGATCGCCCTCTTGGGCGCCGGGTGTACACCACCCTCCTCGATCGACGCCGGCCTCGTCGCCCAGCCCATCACGATCGAAGCCTCTGCCTCTCCGTTCACCGAGATCACGGTGGGACAGGTGCGCGCCATGGTGCCCGACGGCTGGGATGCGGTGCCGGCGGCCGACGTCGACGATGCCCGCGCCGGGTTCCTGGCCTCGCCGCGCCCGGAGGCCTGGCGGCGGATGGACGGCTCGATCGCCGGCATGTCGGCCACGTGGGTCGACGCCACGCAGGTCGGGGTGCCGTCCGACTTCTACTACCTGGCCGCGAACGGCCCGGTACTGTCCCGGCTGACCCAATCGAAGGCCTGCCGGGCCGAGACCCGTCGCGTGCTCCTGGACAATCGCCCGTCGTTCGGGATCGGCAGGCCTCGGGACGGCGACTACATGGCGAAGGGTCAGGGCACCTGCAACGTTCGAGGAACCCCCACACGATGGGCGTACTTCGTCGCGGCGCCCGGGTTCGGCCCGGTGCGCCGGATGGGGATCCCGTCCTCGGGGCTCTACGTGGTGGTGGCGGTGATGCGGGACTCCTTGCGGGCGCGATCGATCCTGCCGCACCTGATCCACCACACCAGCTTCGGCGACGCCTCGGTGCCGGACATGGTGGCCGCCGCCGCCCGACCGGGCATCCGATAGGGGCCGACTCAGCGAGGGTTGCGATCCACGAACGGCGGACGCACGACCTCGGCCTTGCCCCGCCGCCCGCGGATGTCGACCTCGACGGTGTCGCCCAGCGCGACCGCGTCGGCGGGCCACAGGTAGGCCAGCGCGATCCCCGTGCCGAGCAGCGGTGAGAACGTCCCCGACGTCACCGCGCCGACCAGGCGGTCATCGACGAACACCGGGTAGTCGGCGCGGGGGATGTGCCGGCGCTCGTGCATCCGCAGGCCACGCAAGCGGCTCGGCAACCCCTCGTCCTTCTGATCGAGCAGCGACCGTCGCCCACGGAACTCACCCTTGTCGAAGCTCACCGCCCACCCGAGACCGGCCTCGAGCGCCGTCACCGACTCGAACAGGTCCTGGCCGTAGAGCGGGTAGCCCATCTCCAACCGGAGCACGTCGCGCGCGGCCAGCCCGCACGGCATGCCCCCGAACGGCTCCATGGCCTCGGAGAGCGCCGCCCACAGCTGCTTCGCGACGTCCTGGTAGGTGAACAGCTCGAACCCCACCTCGCCGGTGTAGCCCGACCGTGTCACGATCACCGGCCGCCGCCGGAACTCCGATTCGACGCACTGCATGAACGCCAGATCGCCCGCTTCGGGGAACAGCTGCTGCATCACGTGCACCGACTGCGGCCCCTGCACCGCCAGGAAGCACCAATCCTGGTGGTACATCAGGTGGACACGGCCCTCGGCCGGCGTCTCCTCGAAGATCTGCAGCACCCGTTGGGCGTTCGCCGCGTTCGGCACCACGAAGGAGCGCTCCGGCCCCAGCCGGTAGACGATCAGGTCCTCGATCACCCCGCCGCCCTCGTTGAGGACGAGGTTGTAGAGCGCCTCGCCCACGGCGGCCTTCTCCAGGTCGTTCGTCACCACCGATTGCAGCAAGCTCAGCGCCCCCGGCCCGGTCACCTCGACCTTGCCCAGGTGTGTGAGGTCGAACAGGCCGACGCGTTCACGCACCGCTTCGTGTTCCTTGAGCGCGCCGGTGTACTCGATCGGCATGTTCCAGCCGGCGAAGGGCCCCATCTTGGCGCCCAGTGCCTGGTGCTCAGCCTCGAGCGGGGTGTGTCGGAGCTGCTCGGTCCCGGTGGGCTCGTCCATCGGCGGCATCGTACGCGCATCCATGCGCACGGGCGCTCACCGACGCTGCACGGACGTCAGCCGCTTCGGAGAACGCGGGTAGACTTCCGTTCCGGATGGCTGATGCGTACGACGTAGTGGTGATCGGCGCGGGGACCGGGGGCTACTCGGCCGCCCTTCGCGCCGCGCAACTCGGCTAGCGCGTGGCCCTGGTCGACCGCGACGAACGCCTCGGCGGCACGTGTCTGCTGCGGGGTTGCATCCCCACCAAGGCGCTGTTGCAGTCCGCCGCGGTCATGGACACCGTCAACCGCTCCGACGAGTGGGGCATCAAGGCCTCCGGCGAGCCCGACTGGTCGGCCGTCGTCGCCTTCGAGAACTCGATCGTGGACAAGCTCGTCAAGGGCGTCACCGGCCTCGTCAAGCTCCGAGGCATCGAGGTGATCCAGGGGTCCGCCACGCTCGTGCCCGGACCCGCCGTCGAGGTCGACGGCCGCACGATCGGCGCCACCGACGTGATCGTCGCCACCGGGTCGCGACCGAAGATGATCCCCGGTCTGGAGATCGGCGAGCACATCATCACCAGCGACCAGGCGCTCTGGTTCGACCGGATCCCGGACTCGGCCGTCGTGATCGGCGCCGGTGCGGTCGGCTTGGAGTTCGCCTCGATGTACCGCTCGTTCGGCGCGGACGTCACGGTGGTGGAAGCCCTGCCGGTGCTGGCGCCGCTGGAGGACGCCGAGGTCTCCAAGGAGATCGCGCGTGCCTACCGCAAGCGGGGCATCACGACGGCCGCGGGGGCCTCGGTCCAGGGGGTCAAGGACACCGGAGAAGGCGTCGAGGTCACCTATGAGGCCGCGGGCAAGACCGCGTCCGCCACCGCCGAGATCTGCCTGGTGGCGGTGGGCCGGGGACCGGTCACCGATGGCCTCGGGCTCGAGGATGCCGGGGTCTCGATGCACGAGAAGGGGTTCGTCAACGTGGATGCGCAGTTGCGGACGAACGTCGAGCTCGTGTGGGCGGTCGGCGACGTCGCCGACACCCCGCTGCAACTCGCCCACGTCTCGTTCGACGAGGGGTACGCGGTCGCCGAACGCATCGCCGGCGAGGACGTCCCCGACATCGACTACGTCAACATCCCGAAGGTCACCTACTGCACGCCCGAGATCGCCAGCGTGGGGCTCACGGAGGCTCAGGCGAAGGAGCGCGGCATGGACGTCGTCGTCGAAAAGCTCGACTTCCGCGCCATCGGCAAGGCGAACATCGTGGCCGAAGGCGGCTTCGTGAAGGTGGTCGCCGAGGCCGACGGCGGCCCGGTCCGCGGGATCCACATGATCGGCCCGCACGTCACCGACCTGATCGCCGAGGGAATGCTGATCACGAACTGGGAGGCCACCGCCGACGAGGTGGCGTCCATGCACCACCCACACCCGTCCCTGTCCGAATCCGTCGGCGAGGCCATGCTCGCGCTGGCCGGCAAGCCGCTGCACTCCCCGTAAGGAGCGACCGTGTCCACCGAGGTCGAACCCGGCACCGCCCGAACCCAGGGCGCAGCCAGGCCCCTGCCCGACGACCGCCTGAAGGAGATGCTGCGCCTGCTGAAACTCGCTCGCCACTTCGACGAGCGGATGGAGGCGCTGTATCGCCAGGGGCGTCTCCCCGGCGCGTTCTACTCCGGACGTGGCCAGGAAGGCACCCACGTCGGCGTGGCCTTCGCCCTGGAACCCAAGGACTCGTTGTTCCCCACCCATCGCGACCTCACCGCGCAGCTGACGAAGGGCCTGGATCTCAACCGCGTGATGGCCCAGTACTGGGGCAGGATCGACGGCTACCTGCGGGGACGCGACGGCAACAGCCACATCGGCGACTGGGAGGGCAACCGCACGTTCGCGGTGATCTCGCATCTGCCGATCGCCTACCCGGTGGCCTGCGGAGCCGCCACCGCCTACCAACGCGCCGGTGACGGCCGGGTGGCGCTGGCGATCTGCGGCGACGGTTCCACCTCGAACGGCCGCTGGCACGAATCGCTCAACTGGTCGGCCGTTCACCAACTGCCGGTGGTGTGGGTCGTGAACAACAACCAGTACGCCTACTCCACCCCGAACCCGCTGGAATTCCACGTCCCCACGATCGCCGAGCGCGCCGTCGCCTACGGCATGCCGGGCGTCCGTGTCGACGGCGGCGACGTCCTCGAGGTCTACGAGGCCGCCCTCGCGGCGGTGCAGCGTGCCCGCGAAGGAGGCGGCCCGACCCTGATCGAATCGGTCTCGCTCCGCTGGCGCGGCCACGCGGGCCACGACCCGGCCAGCTATATGCCCGCCGAACTCCTCGAGCGGTACATGGCGGAGAAGGACCCGGTGAAGAACTTCGAAGAATGGATGCTCGCCGAGGGCGTGGTCACGAAGGAGGACATCGAGGCCATCGCCGAGCGGGTCGCCGCCGACTTCGAGGCCGGGTACGAGTTCGCGCAGGCCTCACCCTTCCCGGAGGCGGGCGACGTGACCAAGGGCCTGTGGGCCGAGGACGGTTACTGGGACGCCGAAGCGGGCCGCGACGGCGGGACGGGATCGTGATGGCGAAGACCGCGCAGGTAGCCAAAGGGCTGGATGGCGCCGCCGCGGGTCACGGCGCTGAACCCAGAGGCAAGCGCACCGACGACGGACTCGCCACGTACCTCATCGCCATCGCCGAGGGCCTGTGGGAGGAGATGGAGCGCGACGAACGCGTCTACCTGCTCGGCGAGGATATCGGGGTCTACGGCGGCGCCTTCAAGGTGACCGAGGGGTTCGTCGACCACTTCGGAACCCAGCGCGTGATGGACACGCCGATCGCAGAAGAGACGATCGTCGGTGTCGCGGTGGGCTCGGCGATGGAGGGGCTGCGTCCGGTCGCCGAGTTCCAGTACGCGGACTTCATGTCCAGCGGGTTCGACGAGATCACCACCGTCCTGGCGCGCTACCACTACCGGACCGGTGTGCGCCTCCCCGTGGTGCTGCGCGCGCCGAGCGGCGGCGGCGTACGCGCCTCGAACTTCCATTCCACCAACCCCGAGCCCTGGTTCGCGCATGCGCCGGGCCTCAAGGTGGTGTGTCCTTCCTCGCCCACCGACGCGAAGGGGCTGATCAAGTCGGCGGTGCGCGACGACAACCCCGTGGTCTACCTCGAGCACAAATGGCTCTATCGGCGGTTCAAGGAATCGGTCCCCGAGGACCCGGACTTCCTGATCCCGATCGGCAAGGCCGATGTGAAGCGCGAAGGCACCGACCTCACGATCGTGACCTACGGCGCCATGGTGTACCGCGCGCTGGAGGCCGCGGACAACCTGGCGTCCAAGGGCGCCTCGATCGAGGTCGTCGACCTCCGCTCGATCGTCCCGATGGACGAGGAGACCGTGCTCGAGTCGATCGCCAAGACCTCGCGCGCGCTGGTGCTGTACGAGTCGCACCGGTTCCTGGGCGTCGGCGCCGAAGTGGCGGCGATGATCGCCGAGAAGGCGTTCGAACACCTCGACGCGCCGGTGGAGCGCCTCGCTCCCCCGAACACGCCCGTGCCCTTCTCTCCCCCACTGGAGGATGCCTACCTGCCGCAGGTGTCCGACATCGAGGCCGCGGTCGAGCGGATCTCTGCATGGTGACCACCGACAGGCCGAACCCGGAGGCGATGCACGCGTGACCTCGATCCAGATGCCACAGCTCGGCGAGACGATCATCGAAGGCACGATCTTGAAATGGCTCAAGCAGGAGGGCGACACGATCGAGCGCGACGAGCCGCTCTTCGAGATCTCCACCGACAAGGTGGACACCGAGGTCCCCTCCCCCGTCGCCGGCACCGTGACGAAGATCCTCGTGCCCGAAGGCGAAACCGTCGCCGTCGGTACCGAACTCGCGGAGATCGACTCGGGCGACGGCGCGGCCGCTGCCCCCGCCCCTGCCGCTGACGAGGCCGACGCCGCCGAAGACCCCGCCGCCGAGGTGCCCGCGGTCTCCACCGAGGAGCCGGTCCCCACGCCCCAAGCTGGTCGGCCCGCGGCCGATGCCCCAGCGGCGGCCGCCGCACCGGCGGCTCCCGCGATGCAGGACCGAGGCCCCAGGTCCCAGATCCTGTCGCCGTTGGTGCGGAAACTCGCCGCCGAACACAACCTCGACCTCGCTGCGATCGCCGGCACAGGCACCGGTGGCCGCATCACCAAACACGACGTCGAAGCTGCCATCGCGGCAGGCCCCAGTGGTGCCGGGCCGGCTGCGGTGCCGACATCGGGTGTTCCTTCCCCAGGGGCGGCACCGCAGTCGGCTCCGAGTGTGACCCCGGTTGCCCCGTCCGTCCCATCAACGTCGGGCCAAGGCGAAGAGATCGTGCCACTCACGCACATCCGCAAGGCGATCGGCGAGCACATGGTGGCCTCACTCGCCACCTCCGCCCGGGCCTGGACCATGGTCGAGGTCAACGTCGATCACCTCGTGAAGCTCCGCGAGCGCGTCAAGGAGTCGTTCTTCGAGCGCTACGGCGTGAAGCTCACCTACCTGCCCATGGTCACGCGCGCGGTGTCCGAAGCGCTGTTGTCGTTCCCGATGGTCAATGCCGAGCTCCGGGGGGACGAACTCCTCGTCCGCAAGTACGTGAACATGGGCATCGCCGTGAGCTACGACCAGGGACTGATCGTGCCGGTGGTGAGGAACGTCGACGCGATGAACGTCCCGGGGATCGCGCGAGCCATCGCCGATCTGGCGGCGCGCGCGCGTTCGCACCAACTCAAGCCCGACGAGGTGACCGGCGCCACGTTCACGATCACGAACCCCGGTCCCTACGGATCCCTCCTGAGCGTGCCGATCATCAACCAGCCCAACGCCGGGATCCTGTCGCTCGACACGATCCAGAAGCGGCCGGTCGTGATCGACGACGCGATCGCCATCCGGTCGATGGTGTACCTGTCGATGTCGTGGGACCACCGGGTCATCGACGGCGAACTCGCGACCCGGTTCCTGGCCCGCGTCAAGCAGAACCTGGAGGGCTGGGACTTCGCCGAGGACCTCGGGGTCTGATCGACCGACCATGACACGTCCCACGTGGCTGATCGAACCCGCCGGTGCGGTGCCGTATGGGACGGCCAATGACGCGATGCACGCTCTGGCGCAGCGGCGGCTCGACGGCGAGGTGCCGGATTCGCTGATCCTGCTGGAGCATCCGCCGGTGTTCACCGCGGGGCGGCGCTCGAAACCCGAGCACATGGTGTGGAGCGAGGACGAAGCTGCCGCCCACGGCGCCGAGGTCCACCACATCGATCGCGGTGGTTCCTTCACGTTCCACGGACCGGGCCAGCTCGTCGGATATCCGATCATCGACCTCGGCGCCACGCCGGATGCTGCGCGGTACCTGCGGAAGCTCGAGGACGCGGTGATCCGTTCGGGCGCCGACATCGGCGTTGAGCTCCACCGTCGCGATGACGTGCAGACCGGCGTGTTCGCCGGCGACGCCAAGGTGTGCGCGATCGGCGTGCGGCTGATGCGGACGCGGGTGACCCTTCACGGCTTCGCGATCAACTGCGACACCGACCTGTCCTGGTTCGGAGGGATCGTGGCCTGCGGATTGCCCGACAACGGCGTCACCTCCCTGTCGGCGATCGCGGGGCGAGCGGTCACGGTGGCCGAGCTGCGCCCCCTCGTGCGTGGCCATCTCGCCGAGATCTTCGAACTCGAGTACGAACCCGCGCCCGCCGACGTCGAGCGCTCGTTCACCCCCGGCCGTGCGCCGATAGTGGCGTGAGCGACGTCCATCATGCGGCCGCGCGAGGGTTCGACCAGCAGGCCGACGCCTACGACCGCGGCCGGCCGGGCTACCCCGCCGAGGCCGTCGCGTTCGTGATCGAGACGTTGCGGATCGGTCCCGACGCCACGGTCGTCGACCTCGCCGCCGGGACGGGGAAGCTCACCCGCAAGCTCGTGCCAACCGGTGCCGAGGTCATCGCGATCGAACCGGTCCCCGCCATGCGCGAGGTGCTGTCGCGGTCGCTATCGGGGGTTCGGCCAGATGTTCGGGTAGCCGACGGCACCGCCGAATCGCTCCCGCTCGACGACGCGAGCGTGGACGGCGTCGTCGTGGCCCAGGCCTTCCACTGGTTCGACGGACCACGTGCGCTCGCCGAGCTGGCGCGGGTGCTCCGCCCCGGGGGCAGGCTGGCGGTAGTCTTCAACGTCCGAGACGAACGCGACCCGGTGCAGGCATCACTCGAACGCGTCTGGGAGCCCTACCGCGGCGACACCCCGACGCATCGCAGCGGGGACTGGCAGCGGGCGTTCGATCCCGCAGGCCCGTTCACCCCGCTGGTCCACCGAGCCTTCACCAATGAACAGCGTGTATCGGCGGACCAACTGGTGGACCGGGTGGTGTCGGTGAGCTTCATCGCCACGCTGGACGAGGCCCAGAGGGTCGCGGTGGAAGCCGAGGTGCGCACGCTGTTGGCGGACGAAGCTGAGGTGATACTGCCGTACCGGACCGACGTCTTCTGGACGGAGCGCCGCTAACTCGCGCCGCGGCCGGTCACCAGCATGGGCACCGACTTGGCGATGATGAACAGGTCGTAGGCCAGCGACCAGTTCTCGATGTAGAACAGGTCGAGCCGGACGTAGTCATCGAACGGGAGGTCGCTCCGCCCGCTCACCTGCCACAGACCCGTCAGGCCGGGCCGAACCTCCAACCGCGACATCATCCAGTCCTCGTACTCCGCGACCTCGCGGGCGAGGGGTGGGCGCGGACCCACCAGGCTCATGTCGCCCACCAGCACGTTCCACAACTGCGGAAGCTCGTCTAGGCTCCACTTGCGCAGGAACCTGCCCACGGACGTCACACGCGGGTCGCGCTTGATCTTGAACAGCGGCCCCGTCGCCTCGTTCTGCTCCATCAACCCTTCGAGCAACGCCTCCGCGTCCACCACCATCGTGCGGAACTTCAGCATCGTGAACGGGCGACCGTGGTAGCCCACACGCTCCTGGCGGAAGAACACCGGGCCCCGGGACGACAGCTTGACCGCCAGGGCCACCGCGGCGAACAACGGCAGACCGATCACCATCCCGATGGCGGTGAGGCCGATGTCGAAGGTGCGCTTGGCGACCGCCTGCACCCCGGTCAGACGCACGGGTCTCAGCGAGAAGGCCATGAGGCTTCCCAACGGCTGGGCCGCCACCCGGGTGGACAGGATCTCCTGGACGTTGGCGGTGATCCGCACCTCCACCCCGTCGCGGCGTGCCGTCTTGGACACCTGCACCATGTGCTCCGGGTGGATCGCACTCGCCGCCACGAACAGGCAATCGGCGTCGGTCTGGCGGATCAGCTCGCTGAGATCGTCGATGTGGCCGAGCATCGGGATGTCGGTGGTGGGACGGCCCCATC
>JBKPMF010000266.1:0-6056 GCA_046732015.1 Actinomycetota bacterium | reverse complement strand
GGACCCGGCACTGGAGCGGCGGTTCCAGCCGGTGCTGGTCTCCGAGCCGAGCGTCGAGGACGCGATCGGCATCCTGCGGGGCTTGAAGGAACGCTACGAGGTGCATCACGGGGTCCGGATCCAGGACCCGGCGTTGGTGGCCGCCGCGGTGCTCAGCGACCGGTACGTCACCGGCCGGTTCCTGCCCGACAAAGGGATCGACCTGATCGACGAGGCCGCATCGAAGCTCCGGATCGAGATCGATTCGATGCCGGTCGAGATCGACGAGGTCGAACGTCGCATCCGCCAGCTCGAGATCGAGAAGGCCGCCCTCGGCAAGGAGAGCGACGTCGCGTCGAAGGATCGGTTGGCCAGGCTCGAGGAGGAGCTCGCCAACCTGCAGGAAGAGCGCGCCAGCATGACCGCGCACTGGCAGCAGGAGAAGGAGCGGATCGACGCGATCCGCGCGCTGAAGTCGCGCATCGAAGAAACGCGGATGGAGGCCGACCACGCCGAGCGTGACGGCGACCTGCAGCGAGCCGCCGAGCTCCGGTACGGCGTCTTGGTGGAGCTCGACAAGCAGCTCGAAGCCGAGAATGCGGCCCTCACCGAGCTGCAACGAGACCGTCGTTTCCTGAACGAGGAGGTCACCGAGGAAGACGTCGCCGAGGTGGTCTCGAAGTGGACCGGCATCCCCGTCTCGCGCTTGATGGAAGGCGAGATGCAGAAGCTCGTGCATCTCGAAGACGCCCTGCATGAGCGGATCGTCGATCAGACCGAGGCGGTGCAGGCGGTGGCCAACGCGATCCGTCGCTCCCGTGCCGGCCTGTCCGATCCCAACCAGCCGATCGGCTCCTTCCTGTTCCTGGGGCCGACGGGCGTGGGCAAGACCGAGCTGGCCAAGGCGCTCGCCGACTATCTGTTCGATGATGAACGGGCCGTGGTGCGCGTGGACATGAGCGAGTACCAGGAACGGCATTCGGTCTCGCGGTTGGTGGGCGCACCCCCCGGCTACGTCGGCTACGACGAAGGTGGCCAGCTCACCGAGGCCGTGCGCCGTCGCCCATACAGCGTCGTCCTGCTCGACGAGATGGAGAAGGCGCACGCGGACGTCTTCAACGTCCTGCTGCAGCTGCTCGACGACGGCAGGCTCACCGATGGACAGGGCCGGACCGTCGATTTCCGGAACTCGATCGTGATCATGACCTCCAACCTCGGGTCGGCGGTGTTCAACGACCCGTCGATGGACCGGGAGAAGCAGAAGCAGGCCGTGCTGGACGATGTCCGCGGGTTCTTCCGGCCGGAGTTCGTGAACCGGATCGACGAGATCGTCGTGTTCGAGCCGTTGGGTCGCGAGGAGATCGCGCAGATCGTGGACATCCAGCTCCGCTCGTTGCTCCGTCGGTTGGAGGAGCGCAACCTGACGGTGTCACTCACGGACGCGGCACGCGCCTACCTGGCGGACAAGGGGTATGACCCCGCGTTCGGAGCGCGCCCGTTGCAGCGGGTGATCCAGCGCGAGATCCAGGACCCCTTAGCGATGCAGCTGTTGTCGGGCCAGATCCGCGACGGCCAGACCGTCACGGTCGATGCGGGTGAGGATGGCTTGGTCTTCCGCACGTCGGTCTCGAGCGCCTGATCGGTTCCGTCGTTCAGAGGCTGGATCGGCCCGCCATGCGGTGTCCGATCGCGAGGGCGGCTTCCATCACGGTGCGGGCCAGGCGTGGGATGTCCCGGGCCGGGAACCGGTAGGACGGGCCCGCAACGCTCACCGCCGCGATCGCGCGCCCGTCGGCCATGACCGGCGCGGCCACCGTGACCAGCCCCACTTCGAGTTCGCCGCTGCTCGAGGCGTATCCGCGACGGGCGACATCGTGCAAGAGGCGTCCGAGCACCTGAGGATCGACGATCGTGCGCTCGGTGAGGGGTTCGAGCCGTCGGCGGAGGACCGCGTCGCGTAGCTTCGGGTCACCGAAGGCCACGAGGACCTTCCCGCTCGAGCTCGCGTGCACCGGGCTGCGCCGTCCCACCCAGCTCGCCATCACCACGGTCTGCGCGGGCGTGACCTGATCGACGTACACCACATGGAACCGATCGAGGATCGCGAGGTTCGCGGTCTCGGAGGTGGCGGTCGACAGTTGTTCCAGCTCCGGCCGGGCCTGGCTCACGACCGGCAGGCGCGCCACCGCGGTGGCGGCCAGGCCTACGATCCGAGGTCCCAGCCGATAGCGGCGTGTCGCCAGGTCACGTTCCACGATGCCGCTGGCGGCCAGGGTCCCCATGAGGCGCGATGCGGTCGAGCGGTGCACGCCGAGTGCGTCGGCGATCGCCGAGACACCCGATCCGTCCGGGGTCGAACCGAGCAGGTCGAGGACCGCGACGACCCGTTCGGCTCCGTCCGTCGTGCGCACGCCGGGAGCCTACGCCGTTGTTGCCCTCACGGCACGTGCCACCTTGTGCCGTGGCCGCCGCGGCTCTAGCGTCGCGCGGACGACCACCGACGAGGAGACGCGATCGCGATGACCGAGGGGAACCCGTTCGACGTCGACGGTGTGTGGCTCAAGAGCGCGTTCCACACCCACACGGCGCGCTCCGACGGCGAACTCGACCCGGCGGCCCACGTCCGTCATCACGAATGGATGGGATTCGACGTCGTGGCCATCACCGACCATTGGACGCTCACGCACGAACCCTCGACCGACCACATCCTGGTGATCACCGGCGCCGAACTCGCGGCCGACCCCTACGGCGAGGCGCTCGCGGACAGCGAGATCCTGGCGATCGGGATCAGCGACATCCCCGAGGACCCCGGCGGTGACCGAGCGAAGTGGGGTCCGATCGATGCCTACACCTACAAGACGTTCCCCGATCTGTCGGCGGCAGCCAGGTGCATCGCCGACCAGGGCGGGGTCTCGTTCATCGCTCACCCGTATTGGAGCGGGATGCCGCTGGAGACCTTAATGGCGGTCGAGGGTGCGCACGGCATCGAGCTGTTCAACTCCAGCGCACAACGTGAGAACGCGCGCGGGGACTCGTCATACGTCTGGGACCTGTGCCTGGACCGCGGCAAGCGGTTCTGGGCGTTCGGAACCGACGACTGTCACTACCCGGGGTTCGACATCGGCGATGCCTGGACCATGGTGCGTGCGGCCGAGCGCAGCGAGGGGGCGGTGCTCGAGGCGTTGCGCCAGGGTCACACGTACGCGAGCGCCGGACCGCAGATCCGCGATATCACCGCGGACGGCAGCGAGCTCGAGGTTCGATGCAGCCCGGCTCGAGCGGTGGTCATGGCGTCGCGCTACGAGACGGGGTGGGCGGTCATGGCCGGCGGGCGGAACCGGATGGAGGAAGCCAGAGTGCTGGAACGCGATGAACGAGGGCTCGTCGTTCGCGCGCGGTTCTCACCGCCCATCGAGCTGCCGCATCGGCGGGTCGTCATCGAGGATGAAACGGGGCGCAAGGCATGGTCCAACCCGATCTGAGCGCCGATCTCGCGTTGGCACACGAGCTCGCGGATCTCGCCGCTGAGGTGACGTTGGCCTGGTTCGGGGACCGGCTCCCGATCGAACTGAAGGCCGATGCGACGCCGGTGACCAAGGTGGACCTGGCCGCAGAACGAGCGATCCGGTCGGCGATCGCTGCTCGTGACCCCGCCGCCGGCGTCCTGGGCGAGGAAGAAGGACCCGACGAGGGCGCCAACGGCCGGCGCTGGGTGATCGATCCGGTCGACGGCACCAAGCTCTATGCGGAGGGCATCCCGTTGTGGACGACGCTGATCGGGCTCGAGATCGACGGCGAGGCCGTCCTGGGGGTGGCCGATGCGCCAGCGCTCGGCCAGCGGTACCACGCCTGGCGCGGAGGCGGCGCGTGGAGGGGGAAGCATCGCCTCCGTGTCTCAGACGTCAGCACCCTCGACGAGGCGTTCGTGGCCCACTCGGGGGTGGAGGAATGGAGCCGCGGTGGCCACCTCGACCGATTGGTGGCCGTCGTCGATCGCGCGCGTGGAACCAGGGGGCTCAGCGATGCATGGGGCCACCTGTTGGTCGCCCAGGGGTCGGTCGACGCCCTGCTCGAGCACGAACCCTGCCACGAGTGGGATTGGACCGCCACCGGCGTCATCGTGCGCGAGGCCGGCGGGCAGATCACGACGCTGCTCGGCGCATCCCCAGCCGCCGGCGACGACCTGTTGGTGTCCAACGGTGTGATGCACACCCCGGTGATCGACGTCTTGGCGGCGCGACGGTGAACGCACGACACCGTTGTCTTGACGGCACGTTGGCCGTTGTTCAAGGGTCGACGCGGACCACGTCCGCGCGGGAACCATGGAGAGGAACACGATGAGGTCGCAGACACCGAAGTCCGGGGCTCGGGCGGCAGGCGTGCTGCTCGCCGCCATGACCGCGGCGGTCCTAGTGGCGCCGCTCGCTCGTGCGCAGTCGTCGGCACCGAGCCAGGGCGAGGACCTGGTGCTGCGGGTCGGGACCACCAGCGACCTCATCACCGACAACCCATGGGCCGTGAGCGCCGGCAGCGACTGGTCGGTCGTCACGATCCAGTACGACATGTTGCTGAAGTTCGCCTCGAAGGATCTGGGGCCGGCTCCCAGCCTGGCCACCGGATGCGAGCCGAACGAGGACTCCACCGAATGGACCTGCACGCTGCGCGACGATCTCAAATGGAGCGACGGCACGCCGCTCACCTCACGCGACGTCGCCTTCACCTACCGCTTCGTGATCGACAACAAGATCCCGCAGTACCGAAGCTACTTCCCGTCCGATCCCACCTTCGAGACGCCGAACGACACGACGCTGATCTGGAAGTCCACCGAGCCCACGTTCGCGCCCGACATGCCGCCCTGGGTCTACATCGTGCCCGAGAAGGTGTGGTCGCAGTACGACGGCAAGGGGCTCCGCACGATCAAGAGCGTCGAGAACACGCCGTCGATCGCCAGCGGTCCCTTCACCTTGACCGATTGGAACCAGGGCCAGGGCTGGACGATGGAGCGCAACCCCTACTTCTGGGGCGAGCAGCCGGAGCTCGACCGCATCGAGTTCCGTCTCTATTCGAACCAGGAGGCGATGATCCAAGCGCTGCGCAACGGGGAGATCGACGTCGCCGACGGGCTGAAGCCGTCCCTCATCGCCTCGATCGACGGTATCGAGGACATCACGGTGCAACATGTGGTGTCGGACTGGTGGCTGAACCTGGCGTTCAACTTCGGTGGGCAGGGGCCGGACGCCGACGCGTTGCCCGCCCTGCACGATCACGTGGTGCGAGAGGCCATCGCGATGGCGATCGACAAGCAGGCCATCTCGGACAAGGTGTATCAGGGCACCGCGACGCCGGGCGACACGATCATCCGACCGGCCTCGGCGTACTGGCATCTCGACATCCCGGCCGAGGACGAGATCCCGTTCGACATCCCGGGCGCGAACGATCTGCTGGAGCAGGCCGGCTACGTCGACACCGACGGTGACGGGATCCGCGAGGACCCCGAGACGGGCGAACCCCTCCAGATGTTGATCCCCGCCTCGCAGGACACGACCGGCGCGGTGGAGGCCGGTGAGCTGATCGTGGGGTACCTGCAGCAGATCGGGATCGACGTGGATCTGCGTCCCGTCACCGACGCCAAGATGAACGACTACTGGGGCGCGGGGAACTTCGATGCCTACATCTGGTACTGGAGCGGGGACCCCGATCCCAACTACCAGCTCTTCGTCTTCACCTCGGACCAGTGCGGTTCCTGGAGCGACGGGTGCTGGAAGGATCCGACGTTCGATGCGCTCTACGACGAGCAGCGCAACGTCTTCGACCGAGCCGACCGCCAAGCCGTGGTCTTCGAGGCGCAGCAGCGCGTCTATGACGAGATCCCCGGCGTGGTGCTGGCCTATCCAGGATGGCTCCAGGCCTACCGGAACGACCGCTTCACCGGGTGGGTGCCGGCGCCGGGCGCGAACGGCTATCTGCTGCCGGGCTACAACTACGACTCGCTGATCGAGTTGCGGCCGATGAACGACACGGTGGCAGGCGGTTCGGGATCTGGCGGGGTGCCGGGCTGGGCCTGGCTCGCGGCGATC
>JBKPMF010000265.1:0-11472 GCA_046732015.1 Actinomycetota bacterium | reverse complement strand
GGCTTCCCAGTTTCGCCAAGCGTAGAAACCCAACCCCAGGACAGTCGGCGTCACGACAAGCAAGGCAAAGATCCCGGCGGCCGACCTGCTGGCTACCGTCACTGGCCTCGGAGCGCGTTCCATCGCTTCTGTCATGTGTTGGCATCATCGTCCCAACTCGCCGGTACTGAAAGCAGCCCCGAATGGCCCATTCCCCCTTGGGGGACTCGTCCTACAACGTTTGGCGTAGCCCTAACAGCGGGATTGTCCCCCGGGTGGGTGTCCCCCGATAGTGTGCTGCGTGTCCCCTAGACGGGGGCCAGAGATGTAGGATGTAACCCGAAGCCGGAAGGTACCGGGGATAGAGGGAGGACGCTCATGAAGATCGCGAAGCGAATCGCAATCGCACTTGGGTCCTTGCTCGCGGTCATGCTCGCGGGCGGCGCCCACTTCAAGATTTGACAGAACGTTTTAGCTAGTAGCGGGAGACCCGGGTTGAACCCGGGTCTCTTTGCGTTTCGAAGAGGAAGACCAAAGGGCCACCGACGGCCTAGGCCAGCTCCCTCGGTAGGGCAGCCACAATCAGGGTCCCCGAACCAGACCTGCTATCCACAACAACCTGTCCCCCAGCCGACACAACCCGTTCTGAGATCAGCTGTAGGCCGAAGTGATGTGACTTGTCCACAGAACGTGGATCGAACCCCACACCATCATCCTCGACGAGGACGCGGACCATCTCCCCTTCTTCCCAGATCTTCACCTCGACCTCTGAAGCACTGGAGTACTTGGCGGCGTTGTTCATGGCTTCTCGAATCACCTGGTAAGCAAGCAGCTGGGCGGGTGGAGAGGCATCAATCTCACCCAGGTCGAGCAGGAATCGCGGACTCCCCACCGACTCGAGACGATCAGCTAGCAGCCGAACTGTTGGCAGCAAGCCTGCCGCACCGAGAGGTGAGCGCCTCAGGTCGCCCAACAGATCTCGAATCGCGGATTGTGCGACCTCAGTTGCCTCGAGCAGCTGTGGGAGGTCATCGTCCAGATCAAGAAGCCGACCAGAGCTGAGGTCCTGTTTGAGAACCTGCCCCATCAGATGAACCTTGAACAATGGAGGCAGAACCTCGTCATGAATTTCCCCTGCCAGTAGAAGGCGCTCGTCACGACGCTCGCTGGCAATCCTGGAATCGAGTTCACTTAGCGCCCGATCGCGCACTTGGAGAAGATCGTTCGCATCGTGAAGCATGTGGCTAGATTGGAACGCTTGTCGGGCGAGCAGAACTGGCGCGATCGATGCAAGGACGCCCGCGATTCCCAATGATGCGTACGCCTCGGCGATCAACACGGCCACTAGGCCGAGCGCCAGGTATGAAGGAACGAATGACCTTGCAGGGCCAAGCCGCATCTCCCGGAGAACCAGCGCGAACGGCCTGCGATGAGTGATGGAAGTCGACATCGCAACGAGGGAGTAGTTGACGGCACAGTCTGCAAGGAGTCCGAGTATCGCGGCGAATCCTGCTTGCGGCCAAGTTCCGATCCTGCCACCGACGGCGCCAAAGACAAGAGCTCCCACCATGGCACTCAGCGCTACCTGGGAACGATTGAAGATCGCTCTCGTGGGCGAGATTTCTCGGCGAAGCTCGCGCATGTCCCAAGCGCCGAGAAGCCCGATTGCCCCCGCGATGGCCGGCCCGAAGACAAACCCTGCCGCCAACAGGAGTGGAAGGTCCAGCGACAACCAGGCACCTCTGCCGCTGTAGATGGGAAGGCAGGATGTGCAACCAACGAGAATCGTCCACACCAGCACGTCCCAACCGTCGGACCGAACAGCCGAGAAGCCGGAACTGGTCGGAACCGCGCATAGGAAAAGCGTCGTCAGCGCGACCGAGCAAACAACGGCAACAAAAATCCGGTAGCGGTTCGACTCCCGCAAGGTGCCAACACCTCTCGCACCCCCGGCATGCTCAATGGTCGTCGACATCCGGTCCTCCCCTGGCTCGCCGATCCCCAATCGACCAGTTGGGCGTGTTCTACACGAGGGGGATGACATTTCTCAAGACTGACAACTTCGAGGTGCCGGGCTGTGCGCATGCCCGCCCGATACCCTTTGGCGATGAAGGCACGCGTCCTGCTGGTCGAGGATGAGACCACGATCTCCGAACCGCTCGGCGAACACCTCGCCCGGGAAGGCTTCGAGCCGCGGGTCGCCGCCTCTGTCGCCCAGGCGACCGAGGCGTTCGAACAGTTCTCCCCTGATTTCGTCCTGCTCGACGTCATGTTGCCCGACGGCGACGGACGGGACCTCTGTCGCGAAATCCGCAAGCACTCCGACGTCCCCATCATCATGCTGACCGCACGCGGGGAGGAGATCGATCGCATCGTCGGCCTCGAGCTCGGCGCCGACGACTACGTCGTGAAGCCGTTCAGCGCCGGTGAGCTCGTCGCTCGGATGCGCGCCATCACGCGACGCGGGCGACCGAACGAACGCAAGACACCGATGACGGTGGGCGCCATCACGTTGGATCCGGCTTCTCGCATCGTGACCAAGGACGGTGAGACGGTCGAACTCGCGGCCAAGGAGTTCGACCTGCTCGCGTACCTGATGTCGTGCGCCGGCGACGTCGCGCCGCGGGAGCAGATCATGGACGAGGTGTGGGACCCGCACTGGTTCGGTCCGACGAAAACGCTCGATGTCCATGTGTCCTGGCTCCGGAGGAAGATCGAGGACGACCCTCGACACCCGCGTTACATCACCACCGTGCGCGGCGTCGGGTTCCGATTCGCCTCGCCCGACGACCTCGACTGAGTGGGAAGGAGGCCGGCGTGAAGGTCCGTACCCGCTTGGTCCTGGCGTTCGCCTACATCCTGCTCACGGTGATCGTGGCGCTCACGGTGCCGCTTGCGTTCAACCTGCGAGCTCGCGCCGTGAGCGAACTCGTGGGGCAGGCGAAGGTGACCGCACAGGCGCTCGCAGCCGTGATCGGTGCCGAAGCCCTCGCCCCCGGGGAGCGGGACCAACTCCAGGCCCGCGCCGAGGTCTACTCCGAACAGATCGATGGCAGGGTCATCATCATGAACGCCAGGGGCGTCGTGCTCGCTGACGCGAACCCGTTCCCTGATCCACCGACCTCGGCGGTGGGCGAGAACTACAACACCCCTGAACGCCAAGAGATCGGCATCGCGCTCGACGAGGGTCAGCCCGAGGCACGGATCCGCCGGAGCGAGGAACTGGGCTACGACATCATGGTGGCCGCCGCACCCATCATCGACGACGCCGCCTCGGGGTCGTCGCAGACGACGATCGCCGGCGCGGTCAGGATCACGTTCGAGGTGCAGACCGTGACCGACACGGTCCGCAACATCACGCTCGGCATCATCGTGATCGGCATCGGGGGACTCCTCGCGGGGATGTTGATCGCGTTCGGCCTGGCGGGTTCGCTCGCTCGACCGCTCACGCGTCTCGCGGCCACGGCCAAACGCCTCGGCGACGGCGACCTCACGGCCCGTGCCGGCGACATCAAGGGACCGCGCGAGGTGGAGGATCTCGCCACGTCGTTCGACGAGATGGCCGACCGGGTGGAGCGAACGTTCGAAGCACAGCGTTCGTTCGTGGCGAACGCCTCCCACCAGCTCCGCACGCCCCTCACTGGCATGAAGTTGCGCATCGAACGCGCCGCCGAGGACGCGACCGACCCTGAGCTCCGTCGCCAGCTACTCGCCGCCGATCAGGATGTGGATCGCATGGCGGCCACCGTCGATCGCATGTTGGAGATGGCGCACGACATCGAGGAAGGCCTGCCCGCCGCCGTCGACCTCCACGCGATCGCCGATGACGCCGTCGAACGCTGGCGGGACCGCGCACGTGCCGGTCGCTCGACCCTGACGGTCGAGGGCGTGGCTGCGTCGGGTCAGGTGAATCCGACGGATGTCGAGCAACTGGTGGACAACGTGATCGACAACGCCATCCACTATGCCCCCGGTCCCATCCAGATCGAGACGGGCGACGACGAGCTGGCGTTCATCGCGATCCGTGATCACGGCCCCGGGATCCCGGAGGAGGAGCGGTCGAAGGTGACCGAGCGGTTCTACCGGGGGAAGGGCTCGCCTCCTGGTGGTTCGGGCCTGGGTCTGGCGATCGCACGGGACCTGGCCGAGAAGTGGGGCGGCACGCTGAGCGTCGAGAACCCACCCGACGGGGGGACGCGCGTGGAGGCTCGCTTCCCGAAGGCCCATACTGGCCAGGAAGCCACCGCACCGATCGACGCGTCCTAGAGGACGGAGCGCCCGTGTCGCACGACCAGCCCGAGATCCCCCGCATTCGACTGTGGATCGACCCGGCCTGTCCCTGGGCATGGCAGACGGCGCTGTGGCTCCGCGACCTCCGCGACCGCGGCGTGCTCTCGATCGAATGGAAGCTCTTCAGCCTCGAGCTGAACAGTTCCGAACGCGACGCTCCCTTCTGGGAAGCGTCTGAGCGCTACGGCGAGGCGCATGTCGCGCTGTTGCTGGCGCATCGGGAAGGGGGCGACGAGGCGTTCGAGGCCTACTACGCGGCCTACGGCGCCCTCCGTCACGACAAGCAGCTGGAGCTCGCGCCCGAGTTGGCGAACAAGGCGGCGGTCGATGCGGGCATGCCCGACCTGGTCGAGCGGGCCGTCAAGGACCCGTCCCTGGCCGACGCGGTTCGCGCCGAGTACCTGGCCGCTCGCGAGCTCGACGTGTTCGGTGTGCCCACCCTGCAGCTGCTGCCGGGGGGAAGCGTGATCTACGGGCCTATCCTCCCGCTCGCTCCGGCGGGCGATGAAGCCCTGGCGTGGTGGACGCACGTCCGTTTCGCGCTTGAGCGCTCTGATCTGTACGAGCTGAAGCGCTGGCCGCGCGATCGCCGGCCCGGGGCCGCGAGCTGACCCGTCGAGTCTTAACCCACGCTTAGCCCGCGGGTCACTAGATTCCTGGCCATGGGACGCAACACGAAGATGGTGGCGTACGGCTTGTGCGGCATCGCTCTCGCGCTGGCGATGTCCCTGGGGGCATTCGCCCTGGCCGGCAGCACGTTGAGCCAGCCGCCGCCAACCGTCCGCATCGTTGGCGCCACGCAGACACCGCGGCCCCACACGGCAACCGCCGATCCCACGGCCTCGCCCGACGACCACGGCGGGGGGACCACCGACCCGACCCCAACCACCTCCGCATCTCCGGACGACCACGGCGGCGGGGACGACCACGGCGGCCCGGGCTCGGGAGACGACGACCACGACGACGACTGACGGGCACGGGGTTCTCGCTTGCGCGGACGCATGAGAGGATGACCCCCATGACGGAGCATCCTCATCGTCACGACGTTTGGGGCGACGACCCTGAGGAAGTCGATGCCAGTGCCGTGGTCGAGGAACTCCTCGCCGATCCGGGCACGGCGAGGCGGTGGCACGACCACCCCTCGATCGTCTGGACCAAGGCCGTGGGCCGGTTCATCGGCCGCAACGGCAAACGCGTCGGCATCACGATCGCCGGGTTCGCGGTCATCCTGGCCGGGGTCGCCCTGCTGGTGTTGCCGGGTCCCGGCTGGTTGCTGATCTTCGCCGGCCTGGCGATCCTGTCCACCGAGTACGTGTGGGCTCGCCGGCTCCTCGTGAAGGCGAAGACCAAGGCCGAACAAGCCAAGGACGTGGTGCTCCGGAAGAAGGCAGCCAAGGCGGAGAAGAAGGCCGGGCCCGAGGACACCTCGGTGCCACTCCCGAACGACGACCTGGCGTGAGCCCCGGTCACATCCTGATCGGTACCTCGTCGTGGACCGACCCCACCCTGGTCAAGGACGGGAACTTCTACCCGCCGGAGGCGAAGTCCGCCGAGGCGCGCCTGAAGTTCTACGCCTCGCGCTTCCCATTGGTGGAGGTCGATTCCACCTACTACTTCCCGCCCAGCGAGAAGAACTCCGTGCTGTGGATCGAGCGAACCCCGGCGCACTTCACCTTCAACATCAAGGCCTATTCCCTGCTGACGAATCACCCCACGCGCCCCAACTCGCTCTATAAGGACATCCAGGCGCAGATGCCGCCGGAAGCGCTGGAGAAGCGGTTCGTCTACCGGGATGCGGTGCCCGACGACGCGGTGGATGAGGTGTGGCAGCGATTCCGTGACGCACTGATGCCGCTGCATTCGGCGGGCAAGCTGGGCGCCGTGCTGTTCCAGTTCCCGCAGTGGTTCACGATCAGCCGCAGGAACAAGGGCTACATCGAGGAGTGCGTGGCGCGGCTTCCCGACTACCGCGTAGCGGTCGAGTTCCGCCACACGTCGTGGCTGAAACCCGAGAACACGGAGGAGACGCTGAGCTTCCTCGAGGAGCGGAACCTGCCGCTCGTGTGCGTCGACATGCCGCAAGGGTTCGACTCGAGCGTGCCGCCGATCGCGGCCGCCACGGCAGACGACCTGTCGATGGTGCGGTTCCACGGTCGCAACAACGCCGCCTGGAACACGAAGAGCGACAGCGCGTCCGAACGGTTCCGCTACGACTACCCGAAGGACGAGCTGCAGGAGTGGGTTCCCCGGATCGAAGAACTCGCCGGTCAGACGCGGGAGACCCACGTCCTGATGAACAACTGCTACCGCGACTTCGCGGTCCGCAACGCGGCGGAGCTCGGCGGATTGCTCGACCTCGACCTGGAGTGACCAGGGTTCCGGCGCTCGACAGGTAGCATGGATGGCACCACCGGAGGGGAGTATCCCCACGCTCGGTCGCCGTCATTCCGGTCCGTTCTCGGACCCGGCGCCGGGGTCCCAGGACGGGAGAGACCTTCGGAACGAACGGCGAGGAGCCTCGCGCACCAGCGCCCAGGCGAGCCGCCGACGGACCGAAGGAGCTGGGCATGCAGGTGGAGCCATGGATGTGGGCGGCGTTCGTCGCGTTCATCGTCGGGATGTTGGCTGTCGATCTGTTGGTCTTCCACAAGGAAGCGCACGCGGTCAGCACTCGTGAGGCCGCGATCTGGAGCGTGGTGTGGGTCACGCTGGGATTGTCGTTCGGCGTCGTGGTGTGGCTGTGGCAGGGCGCGGAAGCTGGCGGGCAGTACCTCGCCGGCTACCTGATCGAGAAGAGCCTGTCGATCGACAACATCTTCGTGTTCGCGCTGATCTTCGGCTACTTCACCGTGCCGGCCGCCTACCAGCATCGCGTGCTCTTCTGGGGCGTGTTCGGGGCGTTGGTACTGCGTGCGGTGTTCATCGCCGCGGGGGCCACGCTGCTCGAGCAGTTCCACTGGACGATCTACGTCTTCGGCGCCTTCCTGGTGTTCACCGGCATCAGGATGGCCCTGCAGCGAGACGGCCACGTCGACCCGGGTAAGAACCCGGTGCTGCGAGCCTTCCGACGGGTCGTCCCCGTCACGCCGGATTACCGGGGGCAGCGGTTCACGGTGCGAGAGGCCGGCAGGCGACTGGCCACACCACTCCTCGCCGTGCTGGTGGTGGTGGAGACCACCGACGTGATCTTCGCCGTGGACTCGATCCCGGCGATCTTCGCCGTCACCTCGGACACCTTCTTGGTGTTCACGTCGAACGCGTTCGCGATCCTGGGTCTGCGGGCCCTCTACTTCCTGCTGGCCGGCATGATGGAGCGCTTCACCTATCTGAAGGTGGGCCTGGCCGCGGTGCTGGTGTTCGTGGGGGCGAAGATGCTGATCGCCGACCTGTACCACGTGCCCATCTGGGCCAGCCTGGCCGTGATCGCCGGGTGCATCGGTGCGTCCATCGGGGTCTCCCTGAGGAGGACCGCAGCAACGGAGCCGACCACCCCCGTCGAGGATCGAACACCGGAACCGGCCGACCGCCTCAGCTGAGGGGCCCGGACGCTTCGTCGAACAGGTGGGCCTGGCCCGGGCGCGCGGGCGAACCCGCTCGGAAGGGAGCTGCACCCGGGCCAGACGGCTTCGTGGCGGGCACCTCGATGATCGGGGCGGGATACCCGGTCGACCGGAGCACCTGCGGGTCTTTCCAAGGGGCGAAGATCGACGGCGGACCGAGGGCGGCGAGTTCGCGCACGTACCGACGAACGTAGGCGCCGTCGGGATCGAAGCGCGCGGCCTGACGCACCGGGCTGAACGATCGCGCACGGCGTGGGTCAGTCCCGGTGCCCGCCACCCACTGCCATCCACCGACGTTGTTGGCGGGGTCGCCGTCCACCAGCCACCGGGAGAAGTGCGCCGCGCCTTCCTGCCAGGGGATCCCCAGTCGCCTGGTGAGGAAGGAGGCCGCGACCATGCGAGCTCGGTTGTGCATCCACCCTTCGCGCCGCAGTTGTCGCATCCCGGCATCGACCAACGGCAGACCGGTTCGCCCCTGCTTCCAGCACTCCAGGAAGTAGTCGGCGTGCTCGGGAACGGCGGGCATATCGGCGGGCGGCTCGCGATAGTCCCGCCACTGGATCGCAGGATCGTGGGCCAACAATTGACCGTAGAAGTCGCGCCACGCCAGCTGCCGCACGAACTCTGCCGAGGTGCGGGCCGCGGCCTGCACGAGCTCGTTGGCGCTGATGCAGCCGAACCGGAGGTAGGGAGAGAGACGGGACGTGGCATCGGCCGCCATGTCGTTGCGGGCATCCGCGTACCCCGAGGCCCCACGGGCAAGGTAGGACTCGAGGTGGCGGCGGCCCGCGCCTTCTCCACCGGGCGCGAGGTCGATCGAATCGGCGTGGACCGCCTTCGGATCGGGGCGCGGACCGAGATCCAGGCCGGCCGGGAGGGTGAGTACCGACGGGGGTTCGAGGACCGACCGGCGCGGCACCGACCCCCAGGCGCGGTGGTAGGGGGTGAACACCGAGTACATCGACTTGCCGGGCGGGGCGACGTCACCGGGCTCGACGACGGCGTTCCCCGCATGGACGTGCAGCACCACCCCGTGAAGACTCAGCGCCGCCCGCAGGCCGGCTTCCCGTCGCTGGGCGAACCCGGTGACGTCGGCCGTGAGGTGCACGGAGTTCGCACCGGTCGCACGCACCACCTCCAGCGTGCGAGCGATCGCTTCGCCCTCCCGCAGCACGAGGCCCGAGCCGCGCGAGGCCAGCGACCGATCGAGATCGAGCAGACTCTCCATGAGGAACCGGGCGCGGTTGGCCGAGCGGCCGATGAGCTCGGGATCGAGCACGAACAGCGGGACGACGTCCTCTCCCCTCCCCGCCGCCGCGGTCAACCCGGGGTGATCGTGCACCCGGAGATCGCGGGTGAACAGCACGATCGAGACCATCAGCCCACCGTAGGCCCCAACCCACGCGGGTCGTGGGGCCGAACCTGTGCATCCGACCGACGGGGAGGGACCCGTGGACCTCCCCCGGGCTCGCCCGGCCCGACGCGCGCGCTGGGGGTAGGCTCGAACGATGGGGATCGGCCACCGATGGAGGATCGCGACCGTAGGGGGGATCCCCTTGTACGTGGGGAGCTCCTGGGTGGGTATCGCCCTGCTCTTCGTGTTCATCCAGTACTCGAACCTGACCGACCGCGGGCGGGTCACAGGCCTCGAGGCGTTGCTGCTCTCCGCGTTCGTCACCGTCCTGTTCTTCGGCAGCGTCCTGCTGCACGAAGCGGCGCACGCCGCCATGGCCCGCGGCCTCGACCTCCCGGTGATGGGCATCACGCTGGTCTTCTGGGGCGGAGCCACCGAGACCAAGGCGGCGGCTCGCGGCGCCAAGGGCGAGTTCCTGGTGGCCCTGGTCGGTCCCGCCACCACCCTGGCGCTGGGCGGGGTCTTCTGGATCGCCGCCACGCTCACCCAGGGCGAGATCTCCGATCTGCTCGACTGGCTGGCACGGATCAGCGTGATCTTCGCCGCGCTGAACACGGTGCCCGGGTTCCCGTTGGACGGTGGTCGCATGCTGCTGGCCGCCGTGTGGGGGATCACGGGCAGTCGCCGCACCGGGATGCGCGTCGCCGGGTACGTGGGACTCGCGATCGGCGTCGCGACGATCGCCTATGCGGTCTTGGCGTTCAGCCAGGGCAACGAGACCGGGTCGTGGCTGTTCCTGGGCTACATGGGCTTCATCCTGGTGACCTCCGGCAGAGCCATGGACCGCCGCATCGCGATCCGCGACCAGCTCTCCCGGGGAACGGTGGCCGACGCCATGCAGCCACCCTCGGTCACGGTGTCCGCCGACATCACGCTGGTCGAGGCGCTCGATTCCGTCTTGCGCGATGCCGGCGGGCGGTCGTTCCCCGTGCTGGACGCCGGCAGGTTGGTCGGAACGGTCTCGTTCGAGAGCGCTCGAAAGGTGGGCGCACGCGACCCGATGCGTCCGGTCCGCGACGGCATGATCCCCTTGATGCAGACCCCGATCCTCGAGGCGGACGAGAGCCTGGACGACGCCTTGGAGTGGCTCGGTGGACGACAGGGCTACGTGCTCCGCGACGACGTGCTGATCGGTTCACTCGCCACCGACGACATCGAGCGTTGGTACCGGCGGGTGATCGAAGGGCGACCGGACCCCGCCACGATGGTGGGCCGAAGCGATGGAGAACCGTGGGTGCCACCTCGGCCGGACGCATGATCCGGCGCGTGTTGCCCTCGGGCGCCACTGTCGGAGGTGACGAGTAGCATCGCCACCGTGGTGGCCCCGTTCTCCCCCGACGCTTCGCAGTTCGGCGTGCTCCAGCACGACGCAGGCGCCCTCCTGATCGTCGGCGGCCCCGGGACGGGGAAATCGGCCATCCTCCGCGAACGGTTCGCGGCCCTCATCGAAGGCGGGGCCGATCCGGAGCGGGTGGCCTTGGTCCTCGGGTCGTCGGCGTCGCGAGCCGCGGCCCGAACCGCACTCCACGCCAGGCTGCCTGCCTCCTTGCCGGGCCTCAACGTCGTCACTCTGCACGGTCTGGCCAACCGCGTGCTGAAGCACCGCTTGGAGTCCGCGGGCGACGAGCCGCCGCAGATCCTGTCGGCGGCCGAACAGTTCGCCCGGGTGCAGGAGCTGCTCACCGATCAGGACCCTGAGGCTTGGCCGGCCTATGGGGCGCTGCTGCGTTTGCGCGGGTTCGCCGACGAGGTCCGCCAGTTCCTGCTCCGTGCGCAGGAAGGACTGCGGACGCCCGACGACATCGTGGCCGCCGCCGACCGACGCGGCCTCACCGGCTGGCACGAGCTCGCCAGGTTCCTCGGCGAATACCAGACCGTGATGGACGACCTGGGGGTGGTCGACTTCGCCGGACTGGTCCAACGCGCAGCTTCCGCGGCCGGTGAAGGCGCGCCGTTGTTCGACCACGTGCTCGTCGATGACTATCAGGACACCACCCTGGCCGGCGAAGCGGTGATCCGTGGGCTGCGCGCCCCAGACCTGGTCGTGGCCGCGGATCCTGAGGCCCACGTCTTCTCGTTCCAAGGCACCACCCGGATCCCGCTCGACCGGTTCGCCACCGACGCGTTCGGTGGCGCCGACACGATCACCCTCGAGACGAACCACCGGACCGACGGAGAGCCGGTGCAACGACGGGCGTGGGTCGCGCCGCATCCGTCCGAGGAACATGC
>JBKPMF010000264.1:0-3929 GCA_046732015.1 Actinomycetota bacterium | reverse complement strand
CTCCTGGCCGATGCCATCGTGTGGGCCCGCGGCGTGGGGGTGGAGAAGCTCGTGTTGTCCGTCTACCCGCACAACACGGGCGCGATCGCCCTTTACCGCAAGTTCGGCTTCGTGCAGGAGGGCCGGCTGTCGCGGCAGTCGCGCAAGTCCTACGGTGACGAGGACGAGATACTGATGGCGGCCTGGATCGCGGGCGAGGACCTCGAGGGAACGGACCGGCCATGAGCGAACGAACGATCAGGGTGGGCATGCTGGGCTGCGGCACCGTCGGCGCCGCGGTGATCCGCATGCTGCACGAGCACGCGGACGACATCGCGTTGCGTGCCGGCTGCCGCGTCGAGGTGACCACGGTCGCCGTTCGCGACCTCGATCTCGACCGCGACGTGCCGTTGGCGCACGAGGCCTTCACGACCGACGGCGCCTCGGTCGTCACCGATCCCGACGTCGACGTCGTGTGCGAGTTGATCGGTGGCCTCGAGCCCGCGCGAGGGCTCCTCCTGCAGGCGTTCGCCGCCGGCAAGCCGGTCGTCACCGGGAACAAGGAACTGCTCGCGACCGCCGGCGCCGAGCTGTTCGAGGCCGCCGACGCCGCCGACCGGGACCTGTTCTTCGAAGCGTCGGTGGCCGGTGGCATCCCCCTGATCCGTTCCTTGAAGGAGTCGCTCGCGGGTGAGCGCGTCACCCGCATGCTCGGCATCGTGAACGGCACCACCAACTACATCCTCACCCAGATGTCCGAGCACGGTTGGGCCTTCGACCAGGCCTTGGCCGAGGCCCAATCGCTGGGGTACGCGGAGGCCGATCCCACCGCCGATGTCGAAGGGTTCGACGCCGCCGCCAAGTGCGCGATCCTCGCCTCCATCGCGTTCAACTCCCGGGTGGTGGCCGACGACGTGTACCGCGAGGGCATCACCTCGATCACCGCTCAGGACATCGCCGACGCCGCGCGCATGGGCTACGTCGTGAAGCTGCTGGCGATCGCCGAACTCGAAGACGGGGAGATCAGCGCACGGGTCCACCCGGCGATGATCCCGGCCTCGCATCCGCTCGCCTCGGTCCGCGACGCGTTCAACGCGGTGTTCATCGAGGGCCCGAAGGTGGGGCAACTGATGCTGTACGGGCGGGGGGCCGGTGGCGATCCCACCGCGGCCGCCGTCGTCGGCGATCTGGTCTCGGCGGCGCGCAACCTCGTCACGGGCGGTCGCGCGATCGGGTGCACCTGCGGCCTCGACCGCCACATCCGGCCCATGGACGACACGCGTGGCCAGTACTACCTCAACCTGCATGTGGCCGACCGCCCCGGCGTCCTGGCCGAGATCGCGGGCGACTTCGCCCACAACGGCGTCTCGATCGAGCGGGTGTGGCAGGAGGGCTTCGCCGACGAAGCCACCCTGGTCTTCATCACGCACCGGGCGCAGGAGGGCGCGTTGCAGAAGACCCTGCAGGAGTTGCGGGAGTCCACGGCCGTCCGGTCGGTGGCGAGCGTGCTGCGCGTCGAAGGTGAGGAGCCGTGAGCCCCGACGGTCCGATGCCGGGGGCCCATCAGTGGCGCGGGCTGATCGAGGAGTACCGCGAGCGCCTGCCGGTGGGCGAGGCGACCCCGGTCGTCACCCTCCGCGAAGGCGGTACCCCGTTGGTGCGGTCGGATCCGCTGTCCGACGAGACCGGCTGCGAGGTCTGGCTGAAGTACGACGGGGCCAACCCCACGGGCTCCTTCAAGGACCGGGGCATGACCCTGGCCATCTCCAAGGCGTTGGAGGAAGGCGCGAAGGCGGTCGTGTGCGCCTCCACCGGCAACACCAGCGCCTCGGCGGCGGCCTATGCCGCCAAGGCGGGCCTGACGTCCGCCGTGCTGGTGCCCAAGGGCAAGGTCGCGGTCGGCAAGATGGCCCAGACGCTGGTGCACGGCGCCCGGGTGCTGGAGGTCGAAGGCAACTTCGACGACTCGCTCGAGCTCGCCAAAGACCTGGCCGAGCGCTACCCGGTCACCCTGGTGAACTCGGTGAACCCGTTCCGGCTGCAGGGGCAGAAGACCGCCGCGTTCGAGATCGTCGATGCGCTGGGCCGTGCGCCAGATCTGCATTTCGTGCCCGTCGGCAACGCGGGCAACATCTCCAGCCACTGGCTCGGGTATTCGGAGTACCTCGCCGACGGTGTCATCGCGGAGCCGCCGCAGCTGATGGGGTTCCAGGCCCAGGGCGCGGCGCCGATCGTGCGCGGTGAGCTCGTGAAGGATCCCCAGACGATCGCCACCGCGATCAGGATCGGCAATCCCGCGTCGTGGGACAAGGCGGTGGCCGCCGCCACCGAGTCCGAGGGGGCGATCGGCGCCGTGACCGACCGCGAGATCCTGGCGGCGTATCGGCGGCTCGCGAGGGAAGGCCTGTTCGCCGAACCGGCCAGCGCCGCCAGCGTTGCGGGCATGCTCCATCTCCATGCCGAAGGCAAGCTTCCGAACGGAGCCACCGTCGTGTGCATCCTCACCGGTCACGGCCTCAAGGATCCCGAGTGGGCGATCGCGGGCGCGGCCACCCCGGTCGTGGTCAAACCGGACCCGGCCGCGGTCGCGGCCGAACTGGGCCTCTAGCCCGATGCGCGTCCGCGTGCGAGTCCCCGCGACCTCGGCGAACCTGGGCCCTGGATTCGACTCGTTCGGGTTGGCGCTCGACCTGTGCAACGACGTGGTGATCGACACGGACGCCGAGCCCGGCGCGACGTGGGAGGGCGAGGGGGCCGGCGAACTCCCCGTCGACGGTACCGACATGGTGAGCACCACGATCGCCCGGGTGTGCGCCGCGATCGGATCCCCGGTGCTGCCGGTCGCGGTGCACGGCATCAATCGCATCCCGCTGGAACGCGGGCTCGGCTCCTCGTCGGCAGCCGCCGTGGCCGGCGTGGTGGCCGCAAGCCATCTCTCGGCCGCACCGGGGACATCTCCCTCCCTCGACCCCGAGCGGATCGTGGCGCTCGCCGCCGACATCGAAGGGCACCCGGACAACGCCGCCCCGGCCACCTTGGGTGGGTTCACGATCGCGGACTCCGACGGGTTCGTGCGCCGGCTCGACCCGCACCCTTCGCTGCGACCCGTGGTCCTGGTGCCGGCCGTCCGTCTGGCGACGAAGGACGCTCGAGCCGCCTTGCCGCCCACGGTGTCCCGGGAGGACGCGGTGTTCAACGCCGCCCATGCCGCCTTGGCCGTGGCGGCGCTGACGCATGACCCGTCGATGCTCGGGGTGGCCCTGCAGGATCGGCTGCATCAGGACGCCCGGCTCGCGCTCGTCCCGGCCGTCCGTGACGTGTTCCTCGAGCTGCGCGCCGGCGACATCCCGGTGTGCGTCTCCGGTGCGGGTCCCTCCCTCCTGGCCTTCGAGGTCGAGGGCCGAGCCCTGCCGGACCCGGGCGAGGGCTGGACGGTGCTGCGTCCCGGTGTTCGGCCAACCGGGTTCGAGGTCACGGTCGAGGCTTAGCGCACGTCAGTTGGTGCACGAGCCGGTCCCGACCGGTTCGACGCTGGCCTTCGCATCCTTCACGCTCGGGAGCACCTCGGTCGAGACGATCGCGTAGCCCACGTCGTCGGTCACCACCGAGTTCGCGAAGACGACCCCGGCGACCCGCCCGTCCGGCAACACGAAGGGGCCGCCGCTGTTGCCTCGCCGGATCACCGATTGGATCTCGTACACGCGCCGGCGCACCTCTCCCTCGCCGTAGATGTTGCGCCCGACCGGCTCGATCACCTGGCGCACCGCCGCCGATTCGGCGTCGAGCGGGCCTCCACCGGGATACCCGAGGATGGCGCCCCCGGCCCCCCTGCCGACCTCCCCGCGCGCCAGGGGGAGTGGATCGGCGCTCAGCCCCGGAGCGTGGAGCACGGCGATGTCCAGATCGGGATCGAACACCACGACCGCCGCCGCGGTGTCGCCTTCGTTGCT
>JBKPMF010000263.1:0-6916 GCA_046732015.1 Actinomycetota bacterium | reverse complement strand
GAAGAAGACCAGCCACGTCCGAACGACGACGATCGCTGAGGAATCATTGGACCCGGAACGCCGACGACCGCCGTTCGATCATCGAACGGCGGTCGTCGACATCGCGTGAGGTGCGGTTGGCTAGTTCGCGTCCACCTCGCCACGCCAGGCGCCGGTTTCGGTCCCGCGTGACTCGATGAGCTCCTTGAACCGGCCCAGGTCGCTCCGAACCTGACGGTCGTCGAACCCCAAAGCGGTGCCGACGTTCTCGACCACGCCTTCGGGCTGCCAATCCATCTGGACGGTGATGCGCGTCTCGTCCTCGTTCAGACGGTGGAACGTGACGACGCCGGCGTTGCCCTTGCCGCTCCGCGCCGTCCACGCGACCCGCTCATCCGGGCGCTGTTCGGTGATCTCGGCGTCCCACTCCTCGCGCTTGCCGCCGAACTCGGCAACCCAGTGCAGGTGGGTGTCGTCGAGCTGTTGCACCTGCTCCACACCCTCCATGAACTGCGGGAACTGCTCGAACTGGGTCCACTGGTCGTACGCGGTGCGCACGGGCACCTTGACGTCCACGGTTTCCATGACCTCTGCCATGACGAACTCCTTCCATCCGGTGGTGAGGAGTTCGTTCCCGCGGTCGGACCGTCCCAACCGGGCGAAACCATGCAACGCGCCGGCTAGGCGCGTGAGATCTGTTCGATGAGCACGTGGTCGGCGCAGAAGTGCCGACGCGAGCCACCGCGGTCGACCGATCCGATCGAGGCCTTGCCGCAGGCGTCGCCGATCGCGATCGACGGGGCCACGCCGCCGTCCGCCGTTTCCCGCTCGCGGATCGTTTGCTGCAGCACCAAGGCAACGTTGACGTACTGGCACGTGGCGGCGGGAGAGGTCATGGAGGCAGTGTGCGCCGCAACGGCGTGCGTGCGCATCGGCCGACCGGAGGGGTTCGCTCGGCGAAGGTCTCGAAACCCGAGCCTCGAACGGCCTCGTGTGTCATGGTGAGAGGACATCTCGCCCAGGAAGGGGCAGTCATGGCCAGCAAGGACAAAGGCGGCGGCAAGGGTTCCAAGACCGCGGCCAGCAAGAGCTTGAAGGAGAAGCGCGCCGCCAAGAAGGCGAAGGGCAGCAGCAGCTCCGGTTCCTCGGACTGGAACCTCAACAAGTAGCGCGGCACTCGTGTCGATCGCGTTCGTCGCCGGCAGGCTCGCGGGGCGGATCCGCGACTAGCCGAGGCATCCGCTCGTGAACTGGGTCTGGGTTCGGTTCGGCCCGCCCCTGGTCGCCCTGCGGGGCGTGGCCGGCAACCGGGCGCTCCGCCGGACCACGATCGCGTTCCTGATCTTCAGTGGCGCCGAGGCGGCGACCTGGTTCGCCATCCTGGTCTTCGCCTACGAGCGCGGCGGTGCCTCGGCGACCGGCCTCGTGGGGCTCCTGTTGTTGCTGCCGGCGGGGGTGCTGGCGCCCATCGGCGCGGCCCTCGGCGATCGGTACCGCCGCGAGCGCGTCCTCGGTTTCGGCTACCTCGCGCAGGCCATCGCGACCGGCCTCACCGCCGTGGCGATCGCCCTCGACGCCCCCGACGCGGTCGTGTACGCGGGCGCCGTGGTGGCCATGGTGACGATGACGACCTCTCGTCCCGCGCACCACTCGCTCATGCCCACGTTGGCCCAGACGCCCGACGAGGTCACCGCCGCGAACTCGGTCTCCTCGCTGGGCGACGGCCTCGGCAGCACGCTCGGGACCCTGTCGGTCACGCTCCTGCTGGCCGTCGGCACGGTGGGCATGGTGTACGGAGCAGCCGCCGTGATGCTGGCGTTCGGCGCGCTCGCGGTGCTGGCGCTCGGGTCGCACACCACGTCGGCATCGTGGGGACTCCTGCGCCCATGGGGCTTGGTGATCGAAGCCGGGCACGCCTTCGGTGTCATCGCGCGTTCGCCGGGACCTCGCCTGCTGGTCGGCCTGGCGGCGTTGATGACGGTGGCGTGGGGCGCCTTCGACGTGCTCCTGGTGTCGGTGGCGATCGACGTCTTGGGTTGGGGCGACTCCGGCGTGGGGGCGCTGCAGACCGCGGCCGGGCTCGGCGCACTGGCCGGTGCGGCAGGGTCGGTCGCGCTGGTGGGGCGGCGTGCGCTGTGGCCGGCGATCGTGGGAGCCACGATCGCCCTGGCGGTCGGCTTCGTCCTCGCGGGCTCGACCAGGGGGGTCGCGCTGGTCGTGGTGGCCACCCTGGGGGCGGGCGGGGCGCTCACCGTGCTCGACGTCGTGGGACGGACGCTGCTGCAGCGGGTGGTCGATGACGCGATCCTCACGCGGGTGTTCGGGGTGATCGAAGCGTTGTGGATGGCTGGGGTCGGGGTGGGTTCGGGCATCGCCGGTGTCCTCACCCGGACGTTCAGCATCCCGACGGCGCTCGCGATCGTCGGTGGTGGCCTGGTCGTGCTCACGGTGCCGACGATCCCCGGCCTGCGCCGCATCGACCGCGCCGCGGTGATACCGGAACGGCCCTTCACCCTGGTGCGAGGACTGTCGATGTTCGCCCCGCTGCCGCGCACCGAACTGGAGCGTGTAGCCCGCCAGCTCACCCGCATCGTCACGCCGACGGGGGTCGACGTGGTGGTCCAGGGCGAGACCGGCGACCGCTTCTACGTGATCGACGCCGGTGCCTTCGACGTGATCGTGGACGGCACGCCGATCCGCCGCCTGGGCGAGGGCGACTTCTTCGGCGAGATCGCGCTGCTGCACGATGTGCCCCGCACGGCGACGGTGCGCGCTGTGGTGGACGGCGCGGTGTGGGCCCTCGATCAGGAGGAGTTCCTGGCCATCGTGACCGGTCAGCCGCAGGCCGAACGTGCGGCGCACGCGATCAGTGCCGAGCGCCTTCGTGGCCTGGCGCGGCGGGATGCGCCGAGCGCCTAGGCGCTCTTCGTGGAAGGCCCTCCGAGGTAGGCGGCGATCACCGCGGGGTCCTCGGCGATCTGGCGCGGCGCTCCCATCGCGATCGTCCGGCCCTGGTCGAGCACCTGGATCCGGTCGCAGAGCTTCATGATCAACCGCAGGTCGTGATCCACGACGACGACCGAGCACCCGAGCGTGGAGCGGATCCGCCGGATGTTCTCGAGCAGTTCGTCGGACTCGGTCTCGTTCATGCCCGCCGCCGGTTCGTCCAGCAGGATAAGGGAGGGGCGGCGCACCACGGCCCGGGCGATCTCCAGCCGGCGCTGCATCCCGTAGGGCAGGTTGACGGCCTTCTCGCGCTGCACCCCGGTGAGGCCGAACCACGCGAGCATCTCGTCGACCGCGCTCTCGGCCGTTCCCGGCCGGGTGGCCGCCTCGACGTTCTCTCGGACGGTGAGCTGGGCGAACAGGCGGATGTTCTGGAACGTACGCGAGAGTCCCAGCGCGGCGACCTGGTGCGGCTTGCGCCCACCGATCTCCTGCCCGTCGAAGATCACGTGGCCTTCGGTGGGGACGTAGACACCCGAGATCACGTTGAGCAGCGTGGTCTTGCCCGATCCGTTGGGCCCGATCAACCCGAGGATCTCGCCGTCTCGTACCTCGATGTCCACCCCGGCGAGCGCCGTCACGCCCTCGAAGTGTTTCGCGACCTGGTCGCCCTGGAGCACCAGCGCTGCCGAGGCATCGATGGGCTCGACCGCGCCTCCCACGTCCCCGAGCGTTCCGGGCGCCTCCGGCTCCGCGGTGGCGTCGCGGTCCCGCCGGGCTCGCCTGGCCGCGGGGAGGAACCGGCCCACCAGGTCGTCGATCTCCCACCGGTCGAAGATGCCCTCCGGCCGCAGGATCAGCGTGATGATGATCAGGAAGGCGATCACGAACTGCACCGTGCCGGTGATCTTCGGCAGCTCCCACGGACCGATCGCCACGCCCTGCTCCACCCGGGCGAGCGTATCGGTGAGGAACGTGATGATCGCCGCGCCCGCGACGGCACCGGTTAGTGATGTCCGTCCGCCGATCACCAGCATCGCCAGCAGGGCGAAGGTGATCGCGAAGTAGAACTGGTTCGCGTTGAACGCGATCACGCTCTGGGCCCACAGCGAGCCGGCGGCGCCCATCATCGCGGCGCTGAGGAGCCACACGCCGTACCTGGTGCGCACCACGTTCGTGCCCACCGAGGCGGCCGACAAGGGATCCTCGCGGGTGGCCCGCAACCGCAGGCCGGGCCCCGACTCCTTGTAGAGACGGCTCAGGAGCACGAAGGCGATCGCGCCCACCGTGGCGACCCCGATCGTGGTGCGCACCGGGATGCCGGCCAGGCCCAGGGCGCCCCTCGTGTACGTCGTGGCGTTCTGGAAGAAGGTGTGCACCACGACCAGCAGGGCCAGCGTGGCCATGGCCATCGTCGATTCGGTCATGCGGATGATCGCGCCGCCGAAGATCGCAGCCACGACGAACGCGGCGAGGGCCGACACCACGACCGCGGCCGGCAGGCCGAAGTTCGCGTTCGCGACGAACGACGGCAGCTCTGGCAGCTGCGCTGCCTTCACCGAGCTCAGGATCGTGACGAGCGCCGTCGTGTAGGCGCCGATCCCCATGAACGCGACGTGGCCGAACGAGACGATGCCGCTGTTGCCGATGAACGTCTGCAGCGACACCACGAGCATCACGTTCACCAGGAACATCACGTAGGTGCGGCTCGACGAGGTGGAACCGAACGACTGAACCAGGAGCATGCCGCCGGCCAGGAGCGCCGAGATCAACGCCCATCCCCAGAGGGCGGGGCGGAGTCGGGTTCCCGGGATCACGCTCACACCACCTCGGCGCGCTGGCCGAACAGCCCCTGGGGCCGCACGTACAGGATCGCCACCACGATCAACAGGGCCGCCGCCTGCGCGTACGGCAACAACGAGCCCGGCAACAGCGCCTGGAGGAACACCTCCAGCGTGCCCAGGAAGAAGCCACCCAGCACCGCCCCGCGGAGGTTGCCGAGCCCGCCGATCACCGACGCGATGAACGCCTGGATCACCGGCACGAACCCGGTGGTGGGGTTCACCGAGGTGGTCCGGGCGATCCACAGGACGCCGGCGATGCCGGCCAGGAGCCCCGAGATCAGGAACGCCAGCGAGATCACGCGGTTGGCGCGCACGCCCATCAACCTGGCCGTAGTGAAGTCGTTCGATGCCGCCCGCATCGCCAGGCCCGACCGGGACCGGCGCATGAACTGGGTGAGGGCGATCAGCGAGATCGCGCCGATCCCCGCCGTGATGATGCTCAGCACGCTGATGCGCACCGGGCCGATCTTCACCGCCTCGTCGAAGAAGGCGGGCACCGGGATGCCTTTGGAGCGCACCGACACGGTCTGGCGGAACGCGCCCTGGATCAACTGCGCGACGGCGAACGAGGTGAACAACAGCGAGACGAAGCTCGCGTTCCGGAGCGGGCGGAAGGCGATCAGTTCCATCAGGACCGACGAGATCCCCGCGGCGATCACCCCGACCAGCGCCACCACGATGAACGGCGCACCGGCGTAGGTGGCGGCGAGCATCGAGTAGCCGGTGATCGTGACGAGTTCGCCGTAGGCGAAGTTCAGCATGCCGAGCACGCCGTAGACCATGGACAACCCGAGCGCCAGCAGGGCGTAGATGCTGCCCAGCGACAGCGCGTTCACCAACTGCTGGACGAACTCCGATGGGCTCACGCCGTCACCTCATCCTTCATCCGGTCTGGCTGATGCCGAGGTAGGAGCGCTCCAGTTCGCCCTCCGCCAGGCGGTCGGTCGGCCCGGATGCCACCACCGCGCCCACCGACAACACGTAGGCGCGGTCGGCGATCTCGAGCGCGCGGTGCACGTTCTGCTCGACCAGCAACACGGTGACGCCCTCGTCGCGCAGTTCCTGGATCAGCTCGAAGATACGGTCCACGAAGATCGGCGCCAGGCCCAGGGATGGCTCGTCGAGCAGCAGCATGCGCGGGCGGGACATCAACGCGCGCGCGATCGCGAGCTGCTGCTGCTCGCCGCCCGAGAGCGTGCCGGCCGTCTGGTTCGCGCGTTCGCCCAGGATGGGGAAGCGAGCGAGCCACCGCTCGGTGTCGGCGCGCAGGCCGTCGCGATCCTTTCGAGCGATGCCGCCGATCGTGAGGTTCTCCGCCACGGTGAGGTTGCCGAACACGTGCCGACCCTCCGGGACGAGCGCCACGCCGCGGCGTACCACCGTCTCCGGCGACAGGCCCGTGAGTGGATCGCCGTCGAAGGTCACCGAGCCGTGCTGCGGTTTGAGCGCGCCGGCGAGCGTGCGCAACAGCGTCGTCTTGCCCGCGCCGTTGGGCCCGAGCGCCGCGACGATCTCGCCGGGCGCCACCGTGAGGGACACGTCGCGGATCGCCTCGACCGCGCCGTACGCCACGGTCAGTGCGTCGACGGCGAGCAGGGGAGGGCCGTTGTCAGTGGTCTCGGCCGACCCGTCCCCTCCTCGATCGTCGGTCACTATCCGATGGCCGGCACGTAGTCCGGGAAGTCGGGCTGCCCCAGGCAGGTGAACTCGGTCCCGTCCATCTGGATCAGCGCCGCGGGCTTGTTGGCCCGGCGCGTCTCCGGATCCATCACGACGTGGCCCGAGATGCCGGTGGCATCGATCGTGTCGAGCTGCGCGGTGATGGCGTCGGGTTCGGTGCTGCCCGCCGCTTCGATCGCGTCGGCCACCATGTTGACCTCGTCGTAGCCGATCACGGCCACGTACGAGCTCGGGTCCTTGCCGTTGGCCGCGTTGTAGTCGTCGTAGAACTGCTGGACGTTCGGGTCGCCCTCCGCCGTGCACACCGAGTTGGAGAAGGTCAGCCCGTCGACGGCGAGCAGGGGAGGGCCGGCGTCGGTGACCTCGGCCGCCCCGTCCCCTCCTCGTTCGTCGGTCACGCTCAGATCGCCGGGACGTAGTCCGGGAAGTCCTGCGCTCCCAGGCAGGTGAACTCGGTGCCGTCCATC
>JBKPMF010000262.1:0-2709 GCA_046732015.1 Actinomycetota bacterium | reverse complement strand
GGCCGATGCCCTCGGCGCCGTACCCGCGAGCCTGGGCCGCCTCCTCCGGCTTGTCCGCGTTCGTCCAGACGCCCATCCGGCGGATGCCGTCCGCCCAGCTGAGGATCTTCTGGAGCTCGGGCTGGTCCTCGAACCGGGCCTCGACCGTCGGCAGCGCGCCAAGGTAGAGCGCCCCGGTTGTGCCGTCGAGGCTGACCCAGTCGCCCTCCTTGAACTCGGTGCCGGTCACGTTGCAGTGGGCCTGCTTGCCGGCGTAGTCGATGAGCAGGTCGGCCGAGCCGGCGACGCACGGCTTGCCGATCTGGCGGGCGACGACCGCGGCGTGCGACGTCGCGCCGCCGCGGGCGGTGATGATGCCTTCGGCGACGGCCATCCCGTGGAAGTCGTCAGGCGACGTCTCGATCCGGACGAGGATGACCTTCTCTCCGCGGCCGACCCACTCGACGGCCGTGTCGGCGTCGAAGACGGCTCGTCCGACCGCCGCACCCGGCGACGCGTTGAGGCCCTTGACGATGCGCTTCGCCGTCTTCAGGGCCGCCGGGTCGAACGTGGCCCGAAGGAGCTGGTCGACCTGGGCGGGCTCGATCCGGGCGACAGCCTCATCGGGCTTGATGAGGCCCTCGTCGACCATGTCGGCCGCGATCTTCACGGCGGCCGCCGCGGTGCGCTTGGCGTCGCGCGTCTGGAGCATGTACAGGCGGCCGCGCTCGATCGTGAACTCGAGGTCCTGGACGTTCCGATAGTGCGACTCGAGCTGTTGGCCGATGCGCACGAACTCGTCGTACGCCTGGGGCATGTCCTGCTGGAGCTGACTGATCTTGGCCGGCGTCCGGATGCCCGCGACGACGTCCTCGCCCTGGGCGTTGGTGAGGTACTCGCCGAACAGCACCTTCTCGCCCGTGTTCGGGTCGCGCGTGAACGCGACGCCCGTGCCCGAATCGTTGCCCATGTTCCCGAACACCATCGTCACGACGTTCACGGCCGTGCCGAGGTCGTGGGCGATGTGCTGGCTGTTGCGGTAGTCGTTGGCGCGCTTGCCGAACCACGACGCGAACACGGCCTTGATCGCGAGGTCGAGCTGCTCGTAGGGGTCCGTCGGGAAGTCGCGGCCGGTGTCGGCCTTGACGATCCCCTTGAACTCCTCCACGAGGGCCTTGAGATCGTCGACCGTGAGGTCGGTGTCCTTGGCGTCGTGGCCGTGCTGCTCCTTGCGCGCCTCGAGCGGCTCGTCGAACCGCGAGCCGCTCACGTCCATCACGATCCGGCCGAACATCTGGATGAAGCGCCGGTAGGCGTCCCAGCCGAACCGCTCGTTCTTCGTGAGCGCGATCAGGCCCTCGAGGGTCTCCTCGTTGAGGCCGAGGTTGAGGACCGTGTCCATCATCCCCGGCATCGAGAACTTGGCGCCCGAGCGGACGGAGACGAGCAGCGGGTTCTTCGGATCCCCGAACCCCTTCCCTGACCGGCGCTCCACCTCGCGCATCGCCTCGAGCACGTCGTCCCAGAGACCCGACGGCAGCGCCTTGCCGGCCGCGAAGTAGTCGTTGCAGGCCTCGGTCGTGATCGTGAACCCGGGCGGGGTCGGCAGGCCGGCGATCGTCATCTCGGCCAGGCCGGCGCCCTTGCCGCCGAGGAGGTCCTTCATGCGGCCGTTGCCCTCGGCGGTCCCCTCGCCCCAGGCGTAGATATAGCGCTTGGCGGCCTTGTGGGGACGGTCGCTGGACGGCACGGCGGTCGTGGCCATGGGGACGGGCTCCTCGGAGTCGGGCGCCGCGCATGCGCGGGCGCGGGGAAGGCGTCGCTGCAGGTTGCGATTGTACCCGCGGGCACCGCGCCGCCCGGGTTGCGGATCGGTGTCGAGGGGCCGAACGGCTCCCGCCAAGCACCCGTCCGGCCCCGGTCCGCAGCCGCAGTCGCGGGGTACCATCCGTGCGACGCCCAACCGGACGGAGACCCGTGGCCCAGATGACCGACCCGATCACCGCGCCCGTCGCCCCCGAGGCGCCACCGATCGTCACCGACGCGCCCGTCTACAACGCGAGCCTGATCAAGCGCGTGGACGAGACCGAGTCGCTGGCCTACTTCTGGGTCCGCTTCGACGGTGAGCCGACGCCGTTCGAGGCGGGGCAGTACATGACGATCGGGGTGCTGCAGGGCGAGAAGATGGTCCAGCGGCCGTACTCGGTCGCCTCGCCGCCCGGCGTCGCCGGCACCGAGGGCTACGAGTTCTACATCCGGCGCGTCCAGGGCGGCACCTTCACGCCGATCCTGTTCGACCTCGAGCCCGGGCAGCGGATGCGGATGATCGGCCCCAAGGGCAAGTTCATGCTCCAGCCCGACGACGACCGGACGCACATCTTCATCTCGTCGGGCACGGGCAACGCCCCGTTCGTCTCGATGATGCGCCAGCTGCTGATCGACGGGCGCCCGCGCCCGGTGGTGTTCCTGAACGGCGTGTCGTACGCGAGCGAGCTCGGCTACCGGGAGCGCGTCGAAGGCTGGGCAGCGAGCGGCGAGTACCCGGTCACGTTCGTGCCCACCGTGTCGCGCCCCAACGACCCGTCCAACGCCGGCTGGATGGGACGGACCGGCCGTGTCGAGGCGATCCTGGCGCCCGTGCTGGACGAGCTGGGCCTCACGCCGGCCAACTCGATCGCCTACATCTGCGGCAACCCGGACATGATCCTGTCGGCGGAGGAGACGCTGCTC
>JBKPMF010000261.1:0-2196 GCA_046732015.1 Actinomycetota bacterium | reverse complement strand
GATGGCGCATTCGTCGATGGCCCGCTCGGCGCTCGAGACGATGGCCGCGTCGCTGTCGAACGAGTGGTCCCGCTTCGGGGTCCGCGCGATCTGCGTCGCCGCCGGCCTGATCCAGACCGAGGGCATGTTGCAGTACGGCGGCCAGCAGGTCATCGACGGGTTCGCCGACCTGGTGCCGATGCGACGGGCCGGCCTGCCCGAAGAGGTCGCCTCGACGATCGCCTTCCTCGCCTCGCCCGGTGGCGGCTACGTCACCGGCTCGACGGTGATCGTGGACGGCGGTGCGGACGCCTGGGGTCAGGGGACGGCTCCGCCTCCGGTCGAGCCTCCTGCCGACCCAGCCGGGTAGCACTCCGAGGCGACTTCCGGCGGCCGCGTCGCTCGTAGTAGGTTTGCCGGCACAGCCCGGCGGCCCTCGCGGCCACGTTCCCTCAGGAGGGGTTCCTCATGGCAGACGCTCTGCAGAACTACATCGACGGCAAGTGGGTCGACGCGATCGACGGAGGACGGTTCGACGTGTTCGACCCGGCCACCGGCGAGGTCATCGCGACCGCGCCCGACTGTCAGCCCGCCGACGTGGAGCGAGCGGTGGACGCCGCCAGGCGCACGTTCGACGACGGGACCTGGTGGCCGGGAACGTCCGAGCGTGAGCGGGGCCGGATCCTGTTGCGGGCCGCCGACATCATGCGGCGCGAGCTCGACCGGCTCGCCGAGCTCGAATCCATGGACTGCGGCAAGCCGATCGGCGAGGCTCGCGACGACCTCGAAGAGGTCGTGTTCATGTGGGAGTACTACGGCGGGTGGGCCACGAAGATCTACGGCGACATCCCGCCCGTAGGCCCTGACGCGATGAGCCTGGTCATCAAGGAGCCGATGGGCGTGGCGGCCCTCATCACGCCGTGGAACTACCCGATGCCCATGGCGGTGCAGAAGGTGGCGCCCGCGATCGCCGCCGGTTGCACCATGGTGCTCAAGCCCGCCGAGCAGACGCCGCTCACGGCGCTGGAGATCCCGAAGATCCTGGAGGAGGCCGGGCTCCCGGCCGGCGTCCTGAACGTGATCACGGGCTTCGGCGAGACCGCCGGTGCGCCGCTGGTCACCAGCCCCAAGGTGGACAAGGTGGGCTTCACCGGGTCGAAGGACGTCGGCAAGATCATCATGCGCAGCGGTGCCGACACGTTGAAGCGTGTCACGCTCGAGCTGGGTGGCAAGTCGCCCAACATCGTGTTCGCCGACGCCGACTTCGAGACCGCGATCGAAGGCAGCGCCAACGGCATCTTCTGGAACCAGGGCGAGATCTGCTCTGCGGGCTCGCGCGTGTTCATCGAACGTTCGATCTACGACGACGCGCTGAACGCGCTGGTGGCCCACGCCGATGCGGTCACGATGGGATCGGGCCGCGCCGAAGGCACCACGATGGGACCGCTCGTGTCGAAGGAGCAGCAGGAGCGGGTGCAGGAGTACATCGAGATCGGCAAGGGCGAAGCCACCCTCGCCACCCAGGGTGCCCTGCCCGACGATCCGTCGCTGGCCAACGGTTACTTCGTGCCGCCCACGATCTTCGCCGACGTCGACAACTCCGCGCGGATCGCACGCGAGGAGATCTTCGGCCCGGTGATGAGCGTGATCCCGTTCACGAGCGCCGAGGAGGTCGTCGAGCTCTCGAACGACAACGAGTACGGCCTGGCGGCCGCGGTGTGGACCCGCGACATCAAGAAGGCCATCAACACCGCGAAGTCGCTGCGGGCCGGCATCGTGTGGATCAACGACACCCAGCCGGCGCCCACCGAGGCGCCGTGGGGCGGGTACAAGCAGTCGGGGATCGGACGCGAACTCGGTCGCGACGGGGTCGACGACTACATGGAGGCCAAGCACATCTACATCAACCTGTCCGAGTGACCCCGGATGGGCTGATGGCTCGCCTCAGCGCCTGACGACCACCTTGGGCGCCAGCATGCCGCCCACCACGATCCCGAGCGTGGCGACCACGATCACGGTCACCGACGCCCGGAGGCTGAAGGTGTCGGCCACCCAGCCCAGGATGGGTGGACTCCAGATGAACCCCGTGTAGCCCACGGTGGAGACCGCCGCGATCGCGTTGGTGGCGTCCTCGTCGGGGACGTTGACCAGGCTGAACCCCGCCGGGGCGGCGGCGGCGATCGTGAAGCCCATCAGCAGGTAGGCGCACGCGACGAC
>JBKPMF010000260.1:0-3898 GCA_046732015.1 Actinomycetota bacterium | reverse complement strand
GGTGGGGGGATGGACGCGGTCATGGGAGCTCAGGTCTGGACGGCCCCCCGGACGTTCCAGTCGATCGACGCGCTGAGGCATCCGCTCGAGGACGAGCGCTCGTGGACGGTGCCCTCGATCCTGGTGGCGCGCCAGGCGCCGTGCACCGGGGCTGCCGCCGTGACCCGCAGGCGCACGTTGACGGACTCATCGATCACGGTGCCGAAGCAGTTGGTGATGAACAACGGAGTGCTGACCGAGGCGGCGTAGGTGCCGCCCTGGCGGGGGAGCACGGCGTCGGTCGCCCGGTCCCTGACGGTCCATCGCACCGAACAGGGCCCCCTGCCGCAGGTCGGGTCGAACCGGAAGATCACGGCGCCGCCCGAGACCGGGTCGCGGGTTCCGGTGGCCTCGTCCACATGCATCGCCATGAGGAATGACCCGTCGAGGCGGGCGTCGCCGAGCGATGGGGTGCCGGTCGTGATCGTTCCCTGCGCCGGACGCGACGCCGTGCCGTCCGCCGCCATGGCGGTGACCCGGTAAGAGAACCTGGCTCCCGGCTCGACGTCGCGATCGGTCCACCGTCCGCCCGCCACCCGGTCGTCCACCTCGATGCCGTTGCGAGCCACGACGTAGTGATCCACGTCGAACCCCTCGGGTGCATCCCAGGCCAGCCGAAGCTCCCAGTTGGAACCGTCGGTGTTCCATGTCGGCTCCTCGATCGCGAGGTTGCCGACGCTGGGTCGTCCGGCGGTCGTCGGCGACGGCGAGGTGGCGGCCGAGGGCTGGGGGTCCTCGGCTTTCGTGCAGGCGGTCGCCAGGAGGAGGACCAGGACGAGCCTGATCACGCGGTGTCGCTGCATGGCGCGGAGCCTACCGGCCCCGGTGTTGCGCCGTCGAGGATGTGCGTCTCCATGGCGACTGGGAGGATGGCGCCATGGACGCCAGCGCCCTGCGGAACCGGCTCGAGGACGGCCCGTTGGTCGCCGACGGCGGCATGGGCACGAGCCTCATCGAGCGTGGGGCCGGGGTGGGCGACGCCGTCGAGACCTTGAACATCAGCGCCCCGCAGCTGGTCGGTGCGGTCCACCGCTCCTTCGTGGATGCGGGGGCCCGGCTGGTCCTGACGAACACCTTCGGGGCGAACCGGTTCCGTCTCGGGCCCCATGGCTGGGGCAAGGGGGTGTACGAGGTGAACGTGGCGGGCGTCGGCGTTGCGCGCGAGGCGGGGGCGGAGATCGTCGGCGGGTCGATGGGGCCGTTGGGGATCCGGCTGGCGCCGTACGGACGAGTCAGGGCCGAGGATGCGTTCGCGGCCTACGCCGAGCAAGCGGCGGCCCTGGCCGACGGCGGCGCCGATCTGTTGGTGATCGAGACCCAGGCGGACCTGCGTGAGTTGGAGCAGGCGTTGCTGGCCGCCCGGCACGCCGCCCCCGGACTCGCGCTGCTCGCCAGCGTCACCTTCACGCGCGATGACCGGACCCTGCTGGGCGCGACCCCCGAGCAGGCCGCCGCACGATCGGTCGAGCTGGGCGCCGACGCGATCGGCGTGAACTGCGGGGAAGGTCCCGCCCAGGTGCTCCGCGTGGTCCGTGCGATGCGGCCCGTCGTGGGCGACACCCCCCTGGCTGCCCGTCCCAACGCAGGGGGCCCGGCCGAGGTGGGCGGCCGGTTGCTGTATCCGGCGACGCCCTCCTACCTGGGTGAGCTGATGCACGCGCTCCTGGACGAGGGCGTCGCGATCGTGGGTGGGTGTTGTGGCACGGGACCGGCCCACACGGCCGCGATCGTCGAGGCGACGAAGGACCGAGGCTCCCGTCCACGGGTGGAGGTCGTGTCCGTCTCGGAACCGCCCGACCCCCTCGCTCCGGCGCCGAAGTCGGCCGAGCCCACGGCGCTGGCGGCGGCGCTGGCGGCCGATCGGTTCGCCGTCGCGGTGGAGATGGAGCCTCCGCGTTCGTTCAGTGCCGCCACCCTGGTCGCGGCCGCCCAGACCATGAAAGAGGCTGGCGCCGACGTGGTCGACGTCGCTGATTCGCCCATGGCGAAGATGCGGATGAGCGCCTGGGCGGCGTGCCGCCTGGTCCAGGAGCAGGCCGGCATCGACACCGTATTGCACTTCCCCACGCGGGGACGGAACCTGCTACGGCTCCAGGGCGATCTGTTGGGCGTCCACGCGCTGGGCATCCGCACCGTCTTCGTGTGTGTGGGTGATCCGGTGACGATCGGGGACTATCCGCAGACGCTCAATGACGTCGACGTGACGGCGACCGGCCTGCTGTCGCTGATCACCGATGAGTTCAACGAAGGGCGCGATCGCAAGGGGTCGTCGATCGGTGAGCCCACCACGTTCTTCGCCGGCGCCGCGGTGGCCCCGAGCGCGCCCGATCTCGAGCGTGAAGCCCGGCTGCTCCACAAGAAGGTGACCTCGGGGGCGGCGTTCTTCCTCTCGCAGCCGCTCTATTCTGTGGCCCCCCTCCGGCGGCTTCGAGCGGCTTATGAACGGATCGCGGGCGAACCCCTCCAGGTGCCGGTGCTGGCGGGGGTCCTGCCTCTCGTCACGGCCCGGCACGCCGAGTTCCTGCACAACGAAGTGCCGGGGATCGTGATCCCCGATGAGGCCAGGATCCGGCTCCGTGATGCGGGCGAGGATGCCTGGCGTGCCGGGCTCGCGATGGCGACCGAGTTGATCGCCGCGCTCAAGGCCGACGGCGTCGCCGGCGTCTACGTCATGCCACAGTTCGGGCGCTACGACCTCGCCGCCGAAGTGGTGGAAGCCGCTCGTCGCTCCTGAACACCCTGACCCACGGTTCCCGAACGCAGGTCAAGGCTCGAGGGGTCGCCGTCGATACCTCAGCGACCCATGGGAAGGATCCGGTCGTTCTCCGCTGTCCTGCTCGCACTGCAGTGCGTGCTCCTCTGCGTGCCGTCTCCGGCGTCGGCGAACCGGATCGAGCGCACGCCGCAGCTCCGCGAGATCGACGCCCGGATCGACGAGGCCCGCGCCCGCATCGACACCTGGAACCACCGGGTGAACCGCTGGCAGGTGCGCGTGGGGAGGGTGGCGGTGTCGGTGGAGCGGCTCACCGCTCTGAACGAGGCGCGGGGTGCCCAGGGGACGACCGACGTGTTGCGCCGGAGCACCCCGCGACGCCTGATCCTGTCCTATCGGCTGCATCGAGCCCACCGGGCCATGCGTGCCGCCTTGACCGACCCGGAAGCCGCCAACGCCCAACAGCAGATCCAGGCACTCTCCGCGTACATCGTGGAGCTCGAGGGCGCCCGGGATCAACTCGTTCGTGCGAAGCGCAAGGCGCGACATGCCGGCGGCATCGTCCCCGGCGAGCCCCTCACCTACGAGGCCTGGGCTCGCGGATTCTTGGCCAGGGTGAGCGCCCCCGCATGCCAGGAGAACCTGACCATCGTCGTGACCTGGGAGACCGCAGAGTCCACCGAGGCCGCCTTCAATCCCTTGGCCACCACCCACGCGATGGACGGTGCCACCGACTTCAACAGCGTCGGCGTCAAGAACTACCTCTCCTTGAGCCAGGGCCTCGACGCCGCCCGCGACACCCTCCAGGGGGGCGCCGACTCCTACGGCTATGCGGCGATCCTGCAGGATCTCCAGGCATGCGCCTCGGCGGAGATGACCGCGATGGCGATCAACGCCTCGGCCTGGTGCCGTGGCTGCACGAGCGGCGCCTACATCACCGGCCTGTTGCCGATCGTCGAAGCCGACTACGCCGACCACGCCAGCCGACTCATCTCGACGGGCTGATCTTCGGTCCCGGGTGGCGAAGCCATGCCGCCGCCGTTGGACTCGTTGCCCTTCGCACCTGCTTGGTGACCTGCCACAATGACGATTCGTGGACTCGATGACCGAGACCCCGGAGGGGTCGGCCGCAGGTGACCCCCAGGA
>JBKPMF010000259.1:0-7236 GCA_046732015.1 Actinomycetota bacterium | reverse complement strand
GTTGTTCACCGACGCCGCCGCGGGCTCGGACGTGGTGGTCCGAGCCGAGCAGGCGTTCGCGCCCAGCGCGACCGGGCCCGGGAGCGGGGCGATCGAGGAACGCGATCCGATCCCGGACACGTTGCTGCCCACGGTCGAAGCGGTCCCCGGGGTCGCGTCGGCTTCCGGCGACGTCTCGGGCAGCGCGCAGGTCGTCGACCCGGCAACGGGCGACCCGATCGGCGGCGTCGGTCCGCCTACGATCGGAACGAACTGGACCGACACGAACCCGACCGTGCAGATCCGGGAGGGCGCGGCGCCGAGGGCCGCCGATGACGTCGTGATCGACGCCGCGACGGCGACCCGCTACGACCTCACGGTGGGTCAGGACGTGAAGATCCTCTTCCAGGGTCCTCCCGAGGAGTTCACGATCTCCGGGATCCTCGGGTTCGGCGACGCCGACAACCTGGGTGGTGCCACGCTGGCCGCGTTCACCTTGCCCACCGCCCAGCGGGTGCTCGACAAAGAGGGCGAATTCGATTCGATCTCGGTGCTCGGGGATGAGGGCACGGACCCTGGGCAGCTGCGGGCCGAGATCCAGGACGTGCTGCCGCCCAAGGTCGAAGCGGTCACCAGCACCTCGGTGGCCGACGAGCAGTCCGACCAGCTCAAGGAAGGGCTCGGATTCTTCCGGATCGCCCTGTTGGTCTTCGCGTTCATCGCCTTGTTCGTGGGGTCGTTCCAGATCTTCAACACCTTTTCGATCATCGTCGCTCAGCGAGCCAAGGAACTGGCCCTTCTGCGCGCCGTCGGCGCGAGCCGCCGCCAGGTCCTCACCTCCGTGATCATCGAAGCCCTCGTGCTCGGACTGGTGGCGGCGGTCATCGGCATCGTCGCCGGGGTCGGGATCGCGGTGCTCCTGAAGGCGTTGCTGTCCGGGTTCGGCATCGACCTGCCCAGCACCTCGCTCCAGCTCGAGCCGCGGACCATCGTGGTCTCCCTGATCATCGGCGTGGTCGTGACCACCGTGGCGTCGGTGCTTCCCGCCCGTCGGGCCGCGCGCGTGGCCCCGATCGAGGCGCTGCGCGACTCGCAGGACGCCGGCGCCGACCACCTGGGGCGGCGCTCGGTGATCGGCGTGATCGTGACGGCGCTGGGGCTCGCGTTCCTGGGCTACGGGCTGTTCGGGGAACCGGACAACGCCGGCCTCCTGATCGGCGGCGGGGCGGCCGTGATCTTCATCGGGATCGCGATCCTCTCGCCCTTGGCGGCCCGACCGCTCTCGGGTGCGATCGGGCGCCCCGTTCGAGGATTGAGCATGGCGGCCCGGTTGGGCCGCGAGAACGCGATGCGCAACCCACGCCGGACGGCGGCGACGTCGTCGGCGCTGATGATCGGCCTGGGGCTGATCGCCATGGTCTCGATCTTGTCCGCGTCGCTGAAGGCTTCGTTCGACGCGGCCCTGCGGGACACGCTGCGTGCCGACCTCGTGTTGACGTCGTCCTCGTTCCTCCCGTTCAGCCAGGAAGTGGCGGCTCGGACCGCCGACGTCGACGGTGTCGAGGCCGTCTCGGCGTTCCGGCAGGGTGGGTTCAAGGTCAACGACAGCGACGCCGCGATGACCGGCGTGGATCCGGCCACGATCGAAACCGTGGCGAATCTGGGACCGAGCGAGGGAGCCATCGCCTCCCTCGACGGCGGTGACGTGCTGGTCTACGACCAGACGATGGAGGACAACGGATGGGCGGTGGGCGACGAGCTCCCATCGGCGTTCGCCACGATCGGCGACGATCCGCTCACGATCGGCGGGACCTTCGACGACAACCGGTTGGTGGGGGACTACGTGGTGTCCCTCGACACGTTCGACGAGCTCTTCCGAGCCCAGCTCGACACGTTCGTGTTCGTGAAGGTCGCCGACGGAGCCGATACCGCCGTCGTCCGAGGCGCCGTCGAGCAGGCCACGGCCGAGTTCGGCAACATCGAGGTACAGGACCAGGCAGCCTTCCGCGATCAGCAGGCCGGCTTCGTGAACCAGTTGCTGGGTCTCGTCACCGCGATGCTGTTCCTCGCGGTCGTGATCGCGCTCTTCGGGATCGCGAACACGCTGAGCCTGTCGATCTTCGAACGCACCCGGGAGCTCGGGTTGTTGCGGGCCGTGGGCATGGGTCGGACGCAGGTGAAGCGCATGATCCGATGGGAGTCGGTGATCATCGCGATCCTCGGGGCGTTGTTCGGCATCGCGATCGGCATCTTCTTCGGATGGGCGCTGCAGCAGGCCCTGGCGCCCGAGGGCATCACCGAGTTCGTGCTGCCGGTGGGGCAGTTGGTGTTCTTCCTCATCCTCGCGGCGCTGGCGGGTGTCGTGGTCGCGCTCCTTCCGGCCCGGCGGGCGGCCAAGCTGAACGTCCTGGAAGCGATCTCGTACGAGTAGCCGGGCGGGCGGTCGCTATCATGGCCGCCATGCCCACGCTGACCCTTCCCGACGGCGCCGTGATCGAGCTCCCTGAGGGCGAGCCGATCGGATCCGCGCTGCCCAAGGGCACGATCGCGGCTCGGGTGGACGGCGACCTCCGCGACCTCTCGTTCGTCCCCGCAGCCGACGTCGCCGTTGCGGCGATCGCGCCCGGTTCCGAGGACGGATTGCACGTCCTGCGCCATTCCACCGCCCACCTGCTGGCACAGGCCGTCTGCGATCTCTACCCGGGAACGAAGTACGCGATCGGCCCCGCGGTGACGGACGGGTTCTACTACGACTTCGACATCCCCGAGACGATCGGTACCGCCGAACTCGCGAAGATCGACCGACGCATGCGGCAGATCGTGAAGCAGAACCAGCCGTTCGTGCGCGAGGAGGTCTCGCGCGGCGAGGCGGCCGAGCGGTTGGCGGATCAGCCGTTCAAGCTGGAGATCATCGCCGGACTCGACAACGAGGACGACCCCGAGGCATCCGCGGGCGAGACCGTCAGCCTGTATCGCAACGGCGAGTGGGTCGACCTCTGCATGGGTCCGCACGTGCCGCACACCGGCAAGCTGGGTGCCTTCAAGCTCACGAACGTCGCGGGTGCCTACTGGCGCGGCGACGAGAAGAACCCTCAGCTGACACGCATCTACGGCACCGCCTGGGCCACCAAGGACGATCTCGACGCGCACCTGCACCGCCTGGAGGAAGCCGAGCGCCGTGATCACCGCAAGCTCGGGCTGGAGCTGGATCTGTTCTCGTTCCCCGACGAGATCGGATCGGGGCTCGCGGTGTTCCATCCGAAGGGCGGGTTGATCCGGCGGCTGATGGAGGATTACTCGCGGCGCCGTCACGAGGAGGCCGGCTACGAGTTCGTGAACACCCCGCACATCACGAAGCGGGAACTGTTCGAGACGAGCGGGCACCTGGAGTGGTTCGCCGACGGCATGTTCCCGCCGATGGAGCTCGACGGTGGCACGGAGTACTACCTCAAGCCCATGAACTGCCCGATGCACATCCTGATCTACCGCAGCCGCACCCGGAGCTACCGGGAGCTGCCGCTTCGACTGTTCGAGTTCGGGGCGGTCTACCGCTACGAGAAGTCCGGTGTGATCCACGGGCTCACGCGGGTTCGCGGACTCACGATGGACGACGCGCACATCTTCACCACCAAGGAGCAGATGGGCGAGGAGCTGCGCTCGCTGTTGGTGTTCGTGCTCGACCTGCTGCGCGACTACGGGCTCGACGACTTCTACCTCGAGCTGTCGACACGGCCGGAAGACAAGGCGGTGGGCTCGGACGAGGACTGGGCCGAGGCCACGGAGGTGCTTCGTCAGGCGGCCGAGTCGATGGATCTCGAGCTGGTGATGGACGAGGGAGGCGGGGCGTTCTACGGGCCGAAGATCAGCGTGCAGGCTCGCGATGCGATCGGCCGCACGTGGCAGATGTCCACGATCCAGGTGGACTTCCAGTTCCCGCAGCGCTTCGACCTGCACTACGCCGGACCTGACGGTGAGCGGCACCGGCCGATCATGATCCACCGGGCGTTGTTCGGATCCGTGGAGCGGTTCTTCGGCGTGCTCACCGAGCACTACGCGGGTGCCTTCCCGCTGTGGCTCGCACCGGAACAGGTGCGCTTCGTCGCGGTGGCCGACCGTCACGTCGAACACTGCGAGGAGCTCGCCGCCAAGGCGAAGGAGGCCGGGTTGCGGCCGTTCGTCGACGACTCGAAGGAGTCGGTCGGCAAGAAGATCCGGGCGGCGCAACTGATGAAGGCGCCGTACACGCTGGTGATCGGCGATCAAGAGCTCGAGTCCGGGCTGTACACGGTCCGCGATCGGGCGGGCACCGAGCACCAGGGCGTGGCCTTCGACGATCTCGTCACCGCGTTGCTCGCCGAAGCCGGCAGCCGGGCGCTCGAGCAGACCGACTTCGGGGCCGCCTGAGTGGATCACCTCTGGAGTCCGTGGCGGATGGAGTACATCCGTTCGGGTTCCGACGAACGTGGCGTCACCGACGGTGCGTGCGTCTTCTGCGTCATCCCCGATCGTGAACCCGAGCGCGTGCTGGCGACAGGTGCCTCGGCCTACATCGTGTTGAACAAGTTCCCGTACAACCCGGGGCATCTCCTGGTCGTTCCCATGCGGCACGTGGGGGACCTCGAGGAGCTCGGTCCCGATGAACTCCTCGAGGTGCAGATGATGATCCAGCGATCCGTCCGGGCGTTGCGTGACGATCAGCCCCACGGGTTCAACGTGGGCCTGAACCTGGGCGCCGGCGCGGGGGCGGGCATCCCCGAACATGTCCACTGGCACGTCGTGCCGCGGTGGAACGGCGACACCAACTTCATGTCGGTCGTGGGCGAAACGAGGGTGCTCCCCGAACTCCTCGCCGACACCGCTCGCCGGCTCGCGCCGAGGTTCGGGTCATGAGCGCCGTGATGGAAGGCACCGTCCCGCTGCCCGACGGCGGTCATCTCGCCTACGACCTCGCGGGTGAGGGCCCGATGCTCACGATGATCCACCCCGGACTCTGGGACCGGCGCACGTGGGATCGGGAGTTCGACGACTGGACCGATCGCTACCGCGTGCTCCGGTACGACGTCCGAGGGTACGGGCGGTCCAGTCGTCTCACGGGAGCTCCCTACTCCCATGCGCGCGACCTCGCCGTGGTGCTCGATGCCGTGGGCGTCGAGCAGACGAGCATCGTGGGGTGTTCCATGGGTGGGGCCATCGCGGTCGACTTCGTGTTGGTCGAACCGGCGCGGGTCGTGAGCCTCGTGCTGGCGGCCCCCGGACTCGGCGGGTTCGAGGCCAACGAGGAAGAGAACGCCTGGTGGGAGGCGCGGATGGACCCTGTGGAAGCGGCGGTCGAGGCCGGTGACCTGGAGCGAGCGGAGGACCTGCGCCTCGAGGTCTGGGCGCCGATGGGCACGGACGATGCCGCCGGCGCACGGATCCGCGAGATCGCCTTCGACAACATCCACGAACTGACGATGGACGAGAGTGCCGAGGAAGAGCTGGAGCCGCCGGCCGCCCTGCGCCTCGGCGAGATCGATGTGCCGACGCTGGTGCTGGTCGCCGAGCACGATCCGCCGTTCATGCGACGCTGCGACGAGTTGATCGGACGCGAGGTGTTGGACGGGAGGTTGGTGACGATCGACGCCGACCACGTCGTCAACGTCCGAAACCCCGAGGCGTTCGACGCCGCGGTGCTGCCCTTCCTGGCCGAATACGCTCGCTAGGCCGTTCGCGGCGCCTACTTCTTGTGGGCCTCTTCGCGGCTCTTCTGATGGTCGTCGATGACCTTCTGGGCGAGGTGCTGGGGAAGCTGCTCGTAGTGGCTGAAGGTCATGGAGAAGGCCCCCCTGCCCCCGGTCATCGAGCGCAGGTCGATCACGTAGCGCGCCACCTCCGCCTGCGGCACCTGAGCCTTGATCCGCTGCTTGCCCCCACCGATCTGTTCCATCCCGGCGATCTTTCCCCGCTTGGCGTTGAGATCGCCCATGACATCGCCGGTGTAGATCTCGGGGACCACGACCTCCAGATCCACGACCGGCTCCAGCAGCACGACCCCGGCCTGCTCGACGGCCTCCTTCAGCGCCATCGACCCCGCGATCTGGAAGGCCATGTCTGAGGAGTCCACCGTGTGGAACTTGCCGTCGGTCAAGGTCACCTTGATGTCGACCATGGGGTTGCCGCTCACCACGCCGTCGACCATCGTCTTGACGATGCCCTTCTCGATCGACGGGATGAACTGCTGCGGGATCGCGCCACCGAAGATCTTGCTCTCGTAGACGAACCCTTCACCGTGGGGGAGGGGCTCGACGTCGATCACGCACACGGCGTACTGGCCGTGGCCGCCGCTCTGTTTGACGTGTCGGCCGGTGGCGGTGGCCTTGGTGCGGATCGTCTCCCGGAAAGCGATCTTCGCGGGACTGGTGACGACGTCGACGCCGAACTTGCCCTTGAGCCGCTCGATCATCACCTCGAGATGAGCCTCGCCCATCCCGTGCATCACCGTCTCATGCGTCTCCTCGCTCCGGCTCACGCGCAAGGTGGGGTCCTCTTCACGGAGTCGAGCGAGTCCGGTGGCGAGCTTGTCCTCCTCGCCCTTGGCCTTGGGGGCGATCGCGTAGGCGAGCAGGGGCTCGGGCAGGTCGAGCGGTCGCAGGTGCACCGGCGCGTCCTTGGTCGCGAACGTGTCGCCGGTGTGGGCGTGTTGCAGCTTCGCCACGGCGCCGATGTCGCCGGCCGAGACCGCGGGCACCGACTCGTGCTCCTTGCCTCGTTGCGTGAACAGCTGGCCGATGCGCTCGTCGGTGCCCTGCGTGCTGTTGTGTACCGAGGTGTCGGGGCGGATCGCCCCACTGAAGACCCGGAACATCGTGATGTGGCCGACGAACGGGTCCGAGACCGTCTTGAACACGAACGCGGTCGTCGGCCCGTTCGCATCGCTCGGACGCTCGCTCTCGCTGCCGTCCTTGGCGATCACCGTGATCGGGCCGCGCTCCAACGGGGAAGGGAACTCCTCCACGATGAAGTCCAGGAGCCGGTCGATGCCCATGGCCTTCGTGGCCGACCCCACGATCACCGGCGCCAGGCGCGCTCGGGCGAAGCCGTCCTTGGCCCCCGACACGATGTGCTCCTCCGGCAGGGTCCCCACCTCGAGGTACTCCTCGATCAACGCGTCATCGGATTCCGCGACCGCTTCGATCAGCTTCTCGCGGGCGGGGTCGGCCATGGCGTGGAGATCATCGGGCCAATCCGACTCCTCGGCCCTCGGGCCGCTCGGGTACA
>JBKPMF010000258.1:0-4243 GCA_046732015.1 Actinomycetota bacterium | reverse complement strand
GGGCACCGCCGCCCCGAGAGTGGCACCGGCCACCGGTTCGGCGATGAAGGCCGCGATCGACTTCGGCGGAGCCTGATCGATCATGCGCTCGAGCTCGCCGGCGTGCCAGGCGCCACACCCGTCGGGGTGATGCGGGTTCTCGCAGCGGTATTCGTAGGCCGCCGGAGCGTGCAGATAGCGACCCAACCACGGGGTGTACGGCTTGCGGAGCGGCTCCTTGCCGCTGGCATCGAGCGCGCCGATCGTGTTGCCGTGATAGGCGCTCCGCCGGCCGATCATCGTGAACCGCGAGGGCTCTCCGTTCGCGAGGTGATAGGCGCGCGCCAGCTTCAGGGCGGTCTCCACCGCTTCGCTCCCGCCCGACACGGGATACAGCCGGGGGTCATCCATCGGCAGGACGGCGGCCACGTCCGAGGCGTACCCCTCCACCGCCTCGGTCGTGAACATCGTGCCGTGCACGTATTGCGTGGCCTCCAATTGGGCGGCCACGGCCTCGATGACCGCACGGCGTCCGTGGCCGACGTTCACCACGATCGCCCCGCCCGCCCCGTCCAGGAACCGGCGTCCGTCGCTCGTCGTGATCCACGCCCCGTCCGCGTGCACGGCGGTCGGCAGCTCGCGATCCATCACGCGGGGGAAGACGTGGGTCACGGTTCCTCCTCCCGATCACGGTTGTCCGAGGAGGCCGCCGGTCGTGACGGCACGCCGCTGGTCGGGTCGTCGTCGGCATCGTCGAATCCGGCGAAGACCGACCGCAACCGGTCACCTCGGGCCTTGCGCCCTTCACGGATCGACTGCGCCCACTCGGGCTCGTCTTCGACCGCCGTCTCCTTGGACCACGGTTCGGGCGGAAGGTCGGGCCGGTCACGCGGCTCAGGCATCGCTCAGGTCTTCCTCGCTCGTTCGAGCCACTCCTGGAAGGACGGGTCCTCCACGGCCTCCAGCTGATGAGCCCGACGCTCCGCGATGGCCTCGTCGCCGATCGTGCGCAACGCGATGACCGACAGGCGGAACACCGGGTCGCGGAGGTCGGTGGCATCCATGCATCGGGCGTTCACCGACATCCGGAAGTCGTTCGTCGCGTCGAACCCCGCGCGCATCGCACCCACCAGCGTGGCGAAGAACAACGCGGCGGGCAAGGCTTCGCTCGTACTCGTGGCAGCGTCGGCGAGACGCCTGAGCACCAGCTTGGTTTCGTCGCGCGCGGCGGCCCGGCGATCGGCGCTCTCAGCGGTGTAGAACGCCGGATCGGCGAACCGGACGCACGCCCGGTGCCCGCGGACCACGCGCGCCGCGTACGCAGGCGGGGGCGGGGTGTACCGCGGATCCCACGACGACCGAACGCCGGTGGACCGCAGGACATCGATCGTCGCTCGCGGGAGCGAGACGAGCACGGTGCCGAGATCGGCTTCGGACTCGACCTCGCGTTCGATCGACTCCCGTTCGTCCCCCGAGGCCGCATCGACGAGACGGATCCTGATGGCGGGCGGTCGTCCGGCGACGATCGACGTGAGGACCGAGATCCCGGCATCGCCGGGCTCGCCCGGTGAGGCGACCGGGTCGGGACCCACCGACGGCAGGGCGTTCGTCAGATAGCGGATCGCTTCGGCGAGGAACAACGGCAGGCCCTGCCGCAGATCGCGCCCGTCCTGGTCGAGCGCCGTCTCCTCCGGCCACGGTTCGGCGGCCAGTGCTACCCGGGGGGCGTCCTTGCCGACACCGGGCAGCAACCACGTCGGTGCGAGCAGCGGTGCGAACCACGAGGGGCCATCGACGGATCGCCCCTGCGGCGCTTCCTGCTCGTCCCGGTCGATCGCGTCCATGGCTACTTGGTGTAGACCCCCAGGGGATCGAGCTCCTCACGGATCAGGCGGAGCTCCTCTGGCGTGGGCGGGGGTGTCTCGCCCAGATCGCCGGCCACGCGAGGCTCCCACCCCATGTTGGCCCGGACGTCGTCCAGCGTCACGCCGGGATGCAGGGTGACCAAGGTCATCTCCCCGGTGGCGGCGTCGAACGCGTAGGTGCCGAGGTCGGTGACCACGCTGGTCGGCCCGCTCCCGTGCCATCCACGCGCCGCGTCGTGCGCGGGATCGCCGCTGTGCCCGGGCGAGGTTCGGAAGTCCAGCCGTTCCACGAACGAACGCTGCGCCTGCCGCATGATCACCAGGATCTGCTTCGCGTGGATCGCGATCTCGCACGCGCCTCCCGAGCCGGGGAGGCGGACCTTGGGGTTGGCGTAGTCGCCGATCACGGTGGTGTTCAGGTTGCCATGGCGATCGATCTGCGCTCCCCCCAGGAACGCCACGTCGATCAGTCCCGCCTGCAGGTAGAACGCGAACAGCTCGAACATGCTGGTGATCGCGGTGGAGCCCGTGGCGAGGGTCGGGTCGCCGATCGATAGCGGCAGCCGTTCCGGGCGGGCCCCGTACACACCCGACTCGTACACGAGCTGGAGCTCAGGGGTCACGGTGCGCTGGGACAGGTTGCACACGATGTTTGGCAGTCCCACCCCGACGAAGCAGTTCTTCACGCCGGCGAGCTGTCGTGCGCTCGCGGCGATCATGATCTCGGACTTCGAGTACCCGAGGTCTCGGGCCACGTCGGTGCTCACGCGTACCTCCCGTAGTCGACCTCGCCCGAGGGCGCCGGCGTGGGCCGCAGGCGGTCCCAGTAGGCGTCGCCGAACTTCTCGACGTACTCGCGGTGGTTGGCCAGACCGTAGACCCACTCGTCGTACCACGCGTCCAAGGTGGCCGGATCCTTCGCGATGCGGTCCCACTCCAGGTAGAAGGCGTTGTCGCGGTCGTAGTAGCCCTGCGTGAACGACGGATGGCACGAGAACGGTTCCTCGACCACGGCGTCCACCACCGCGCCGGGGATCACCGTCCGGTTGGGGTCCTGACGGATCGTGGATTCCTCCACGACCTCCTCGACCACCACGATCACTTTGCGGGCGGCGAACGCGACCTCCTTCTGGCAGCCGAGCAGCCCCCAGATCTGCGTGTCACCTTCGGCATCGGCGCGCTGGGCGGCCACGATCGCGACGTCGGGCTTCAGCGGCGGCACCACGTAGACCTCGTCGTCCGGGTCGTAGGGCGAGGTCATCGGCACGATCTTCGGGTTCACCGTGGGGATGTCCGACTCGTAGTAGCTGCGGATCGGGAAGAACGGCAGGTTCGCCGCGCCGGCCATGTAGCGGCAGACCATGCCGAAGTGCGAGTACTCCTCGATCTCGAGCGGCTCGGGGTCGGCCTTCTCGATGCGCCGGCGTACGGCATGGAGGTTGCCCACGCCGGGGTTGCCCATCCAGCTGAAGATCAGCTTGCTCGCGACGCCCGCACCGATCATCTGGTCGTAGACGACGTCGGGGGTCATCCGGGCGAGCGTCAGGTCGCGACGACGCTGGCGGATGATCTCGTGTCCCGCCGCGAAGCAGATCAGGTGCGTGAAGCCCTCGATCGCCACGGTGTCGCCGTCCCGCACGAGATCGCGCACGGCGTCCTGCATCGTCGTGACCTTGCCGGCGCTCACGACGACACCCAGCCGTCGGCGGGTCCCCGCAGGACGCAGAACTCGTTGCCCTCTGGGTCGGCCATCACCGTCCAGAACGTCGACTGTCCGTCGACCGCGCTCGCGGAGATCTCGACGAACTCGTCGCCGGTGGCTCCCAGCGCGCGGAGGCGCTCGACCTCCTGCTGCATCGAACCCGAGGGCCGCAGGTCGAGGTGCACCCGGTTCTTGGCGATCTTGGGTTCAGGCACCCGTTGGAAGAACACCCCTCTCGTCCTGCCCGAAGGGTCGGCGAGATAGGCGCCGTCGTCGTCGGCACCATCGGCCAACTCGAACCCGAGCGCCGCCCGCCAGAAGGACGCCAACCGGATCGGATCGGCCGCATCGAAGGTCATCGTGTCGATCGACGCACCCACGTGCCTCACACCGGTCGCTGCCTGGGCGGGTCGTCGTCCGGACCGCGCAGCACGCAGAACTCGTTGCCCCCGGGGTCGGTGAGCACGGTCCAGTAACTTCCATGTTCATCCACCCGTTCCACGACCGTGGCACCGGCGTCGACCAGCCGGCCGACCTCCCGATCCATCGTCGTGGGTGGTGACAGGTCCAGGTGGAGACGGTTCTTGATCGACTTGTCCTCGGGCACGACCAGGAACAGGATCGGCCAGCCTCGTCCGGCCGGATCTTCGATCCAGACGCCCTGGGTGTCGCTCTCAGCCACTCGGTAGCCGAGCGC
>JBKPMF010000257.1:0-12840 GCA_046732015.1 Actinomycetota bacterium | reverse complement strand
CACCGGGGGCCCGGCGTCAACACGCCGGGCCGCCTCTATGTCCGGGATGGACCACCGGCGGTAGGGTCGAGCACGCAAGGAGGTGTTCGACCATGGCCGACATCGACGTTCGCTTCTACCAATTGGTGATCGACTGCGCGGATCCACGTTCGCTCGCCGCGTTCTGGATGCGGTTCACGGGGTTCGAGATCGGCAGCGCCCGCGACAACTGGGTCTCGATCCGCTCACCCGACGGCGGCACGCGCATCGCCTTCCAGCGCGTCCCGGAATCCAAGGCCGGCAAGAACCGTCTGCATGTCGACTTCGTCGCGAAGGACGAAGCGGCAACCGCCCTCGAGATCGAAGCCATCGGCGCGACGCGTCGCTGGGCCAGCGACGATCCCGAGGATCCGTTCATCGTCCTGGCCGACCCCGAGGGCAACGAGTTCTGCATCGTGCGCGACGACGGCTGAACCGGCGCCAGGGCTGACCTCGGCGGTGTTTCGGTACCCTGAACCCCTTCATGGACCGCGAAACCCCGTTGCTCATCGCCGTCGTCATGCTTTCCTTCGCCGCACTCACGGTGGGCGTGAGCGGATGGGTGCTGCTGGTCCGTGACCGTCGGCTCAGCCGCGTCGCCGCGGTCCATCCCGAGGGCCCTGAGGAGTCCTGAGTGCTTCAGTTCCTCGACCTGCGTGAGCGGGGCGAGCGTCTCGAAGCCACCCGGCTCGAGACCGACCCCACCGTCGCCGACACCGTCACCGGCATCCTTCAGCGCGTCTTCGTGGAGGGCGATGACGTCCTGATCGAGCTGGCGCACCGCTTCGACGGCTGCGACATCTCCGAGACCGGAGTCCTCGTCACCGAGGCCGAGTTCAAAGATGCCGAACGCGACACCGCTCCCGACCTCCGCGCGGCGCTCGACGCCTTGATCGAACGGCTCAGGGATCTGGCTGCGCGCCAGCTCCCTCGCGGATGGGCCGACGAACGCGACGGCGTGCGGTTCGGCGAGATCGTGCGCCCCCTCGAGAGCGTGGGGTGCTACGTCCCCGGAGGCCGCGCGGTCTATCCGTCATCGGTCTGCATGACCGTGGTGCCCGCGGTGGTGGCCGGCGTCGAGGAGATCGTGCTGTGCACCCCACCCCAGGCCGACGGTTCCATCCCCGACCCCGTGCTGTACGCCGCGATGCGCGCGGGCGCCACCTACGTCGCCAAGACCGGCGGCGCCCAGGCGGTGGGCGCCATGGCGTACGGCACCGAATCGATCCCGCGCGTGGACCGCATCGTGGGTCCGGGCAACGCCTACGTCACCGAAGCCAAGCGTCAGGTGGCCGGCGCGGTCGGCATCGACGGGCTCGCAGGACCGTCCGAGCTCACGATCGTGGCGGCCGGCGACATCGACATCGACATGGCGGCGCTCGATCTGATCGCCCAGGCTGAACACGACCCGGAAGCGCGCACGTTCTTCGTCTCCCCCGATCCCGAGCTGATCGAGCGGGTGAGCGAGGCGCTCGAGGAAGCCCTGGAGGATGCCGGCCGTCGCGAGATCGTCGACGCCGCCCTGCGATACACGAAGGCCGTGCTGGTGCGCGACCTCGACCAGGCCACCGACGTGGTGAACGACCTCGCCGCCGAACACCTGCAGATCCTGTTGCCCGACCCCGAGGTGTTCCTCGAGGGCGTGCGCAACGCCGGCGCCGTGTTCCTGGGCCGGTGGACGGCCGTGCCGTTCGGCGACTACGGCGTCGCCTCGAACCACGTCCTTCCGACCGCTGGGACCGCCCGGTTCTCGAGCGGCCTGCGGGCGGCCGACTACGTGACGGTCTCCTCATTCGTACAGATGGACGCCGGCGCGGCGACCCGGTTCGCGCCCGGCACCTCGGCCATCGCGGAAGCCGAGGGTCTGGTGGGTCACGCCCGTGCCATGAACGCGCGCGCCGACGCCACCGAAGTGGTGGAACCATGAGCCCCGCGGCGCAGCCGCGCCCCGGGGTCCGCGACGTCGAGCCCTACGTCTCCCCGCAGCTGGAGGTCCTGGCGCGGCTCAACACCAACGAGTGTCCGCACCCGTTGCCCCGGGACTTCTCGGATGCGCTCGCCGGAGCGATCCGCGATCTTCCCCTCAACCGGTACCCCGACGGGCAGATGACCCGTCTGCGCGAGGAGGTCGCGGCCCGCCACGGCCACCCCTTCGAGGGCACGTGGACCGCGAACGGCTCGAACGAGATCCTCACCGAGCTGCTGCTCGCCTACGGCGGCCCGGGGCAGCGTGCGGCCATCTTCGAACCCACGTACCTGCTGCACTCGCGCTTGTCCTGGCTCACGCACACCTCGGTGATCGCGCACCGTCTGGAGGACCCGTTCATCCTCAACGAGCACGCGGTCGAGCAGGCCCTGGCCGACGAGCCGGACGTGGTGTTCGTGTGCTCGCCCAACAACCCGACCGGCAACGCCCAGCCCGTGGAAGCGGTCGCCGAGCTCGCGCACGCCTCCTCAGCCCTGATCGTGGTCGACGAGGCCTACATCGAGTTCGGCGGCGAGAGCGCATTGAAACTGGTCGCCGACCACCCGAACGTCGCCGTGGTGCGCACGTTCTCCAAGGCGTTCGCGATGGCGGGCGCCCGGCTCGGCTACGTGCTCACCTCACCGGAGGTGGTGTCGGACCTCCAACGTGTTCGCCTGCCGTACCACATGTCCTCGTTGACCCAGGCCGCCGGCATCGCCGCGATCGCGCACACGAACGAAGCCATGGCCGTGCTCGATGCGATCCGCACACAGCGCGATCGCATCGACCACGAGCTGCGTGCGATCGACGGCATCACGGTGTACCCGTCGGACGCCAACTTCGTGCTGTTCGTGCCGCCCGGCGACGCGAAGCAGGTGTGGCAGGGCTTGCTGGATCGCGGCGTCCTGGTTCGCGACGTCACGGCGGTGGTGCCCAACGCCTTGCGCGTCACCGCCGGCGACGAGCACGAGGTCGACCTGTTCCTCACCAGCCTCCAGGAGGTCCTGTCAGCATGAGCCGCACCGCCACCGTGACGCGCACCACGAAGGAGACCGACATCCGCGTCGAGTTGAACCTGGATGGCTCGGCGCACTCGACCGCCGACACCGGTATCCCGTTCTTCGATCACATGGTGCAGCAGCTGGGCAAGCACGCAGGTTGGGACCTGGACGTGACGTGCAAGGGCGACCTGGCCGTCGACGGCCACCACACCGTGGAAGACGTCGGCATCGCGATCGGTCAGGCGTTGAGCGAGGCGCTCAGGGACAAGGCCGGGGTCCGGCGGTTCGCCTCGATCGTGGTGCCGCTCGACGAGGCCGCCGTCGAGGTGGCGCTCGATCTGTCGGGCCGCAACTTCGTGGTGTTCGACGTCCCGATGCCGGCAGAGACGATCGGGGAGTTCGACACCGGGTTGGTGGAGGACTTCGTGCGGGCGTTCGCGCAGAGCGCCGACGTCACGATCCACGTCCACCTGCGCTACGGCCGCTCGCCCCACCACGTCTGTGAAGCGACGTTCAAGGGTATGGCGAAGGCGCTGGGCGATGCGGTGAGCCTCACCGGACGCGCCGGCGTCCCCTCGACCAAAGGAACCCTGTGACGACGATCGCGGTGCTCGACTACGGCTCCGGCAACCTCCACTCGGTCTCGCGCGCGCTGGCGCGCGTCGGAGGCACCCCGACGATCACGGGCGACCCGGCCGAGGTCGGAGGCGCCGATGCCCTGGTGATCCCCGGCGTCGGCCACTTCGGCGCGTGCATGCGTGCCATCTGCCATCACGGGCTCGACGGCTCGATCCGCGACTTCGTCCGCTCCGGCAAGCCGGTGTTCGGCGTGTGTGTGGGCATGCAGGTGTTGTTCGACGGCAGCGACGAGGACGCCGAACCCGGCCTGTCCGTCATCGCCGGCGCCTCGCGTCTCCTGCCCGACGACGTGAAGGTGCCGCACATGGGTTGGAACACCGTGGAGTGGCGCACCGACCACCCCTACGTCGACGGTATCGACGACGCCACGCGCTTCTACTTCGTGCACTCGTTCGCGCCCGATGTCGACGCGGCCACCACGGTGGGCGCCACGACCTACGGCCGAACGTTCGCGGCGGCGGTCGCGACAGACAACGTGTTCGCCACGCAGTTCCACCCGGAGAAGTCCGGTGACGCGGGACTCGCCGTGTACGAGCGCTTCGTGCAGGCGGTGGCGGCATGATCGTGATCCCCGCGATCGACCTGCGGGGCGGTCACGCCGTCCGGCTGTTGCAGGGCGACCCCAACACCGAGACCGCGTACTCCGAGGATCCCGTCGAGGTGGCCATGCGCTTCCAGGAGGAAGGTGCGCGCCGGCTGCACGTGGTCGACCTCGATGCCGCGCTCGACCAGGGGAACAACCGCGAGGTGGTCGAGGCGATCTGCCGCGCGGTGCAGGTTCCCGTGCAGGTGGGCGGAGGGCTTCGCTCGATGGAGGACATCGCGGCGCTGCTCGAGACCGGCGCCGCGCGGGCGATCCTGGGCACGGCGGCGGCGGCCGACACCCAGTTCGTGCAGCGGGCCGTCGAGGAGTTCGCCGAGGCCATCGTGGTGGCGATCGACGTGCGCGGTGGCCACGTGATGGTGCGCGGCTGGCAGGAGGAAGGCCCGGCCCTCGACGCCGCCATCCCGGAACTGGACGGGGCGGGTTCGCCCCGATACCTGGTGACCTCGATCGCACGCGACGGCACGCTGAAGGGCCCGGACGTGAAGCTCTACGAACGCGTGCTCGCGCTCACGAAGACCCCGCTGATCGCGAGCGGCGGCGTCCGCGACGCCGACGACGTCTGGGCGCTGCGCGACCTGGGGTGCGAGGCCACCGTGACCGGCAAGGCGCTGTACGAGAAGACCCTGAAGCTCGCGCAGGTCATCCGAGGCTGACGCCCCATGCTGGCCAAGCGCGTGATCCCCTGCCTCGACGTCGACGGCGGCCGCGTCGTCAAGGGCACGAAGTTCCAGGACCTGCGTGACGCAGGCGACCCGGTCGAACTGGCCGCGCACTACGACCGTGAAGGTGCCGACGAGCTGGTGTTCCTGGACATCACCGCCACGGTCGAAGGGCGCAAGGCGACCCTCGATGTGATCGAACAGACCGCCGAGCAGGTGTTCATCCCACTCACCGTGGGCGGCGGCGTGCAGACCGACGATGACGTCAACGAGTTGCTTCGGGCCGGCGCCGACAAGGTCTCGTTGAACAGCGCCGCCGTGCGCGAACCCGCGTTGCTGCAACGGTGCGCCGACCGGTTCGGCGCCCAGTGCATGGTGGTGGCGATCGACGCCAAACGTCGTCCGGACGCGGGGCCAGAAGCCTCCTGGGAGGTCTTCGTCGACGCCGGTCGAACCGGCACCGGCCGCGACGCCGTCGAGTGGGCCGTGGAAGCCACCACGCAACGCGGCGCCGGCGAGGTGTTGCTGACGTCGATGGACCGAGACGGCACCGGCGACGGTTACGACCTGGCGCTGCTGCGCGCGATCGGTGACGCCGTGCGGGTTCCCGTGATCGCCAGCGGCGGCGCCGGCGAACTCGACCACTTCGCGGCCGCGCTCACCGAGGGCGGCGCCGACGCGGTCCTCGCCGCCACCACGCTGCACTTCGGCCACCTGACGATCGCGCAGATCAAGGACGCGCTCGCCGCCCACCATCTGCCGGTGAGGCGCTGACCGTGGCCACCGAACCGGACCGCTCCCCCGTGGATCTCGGCGCGCTGTCCTACGACGACCGCGGCCTGATCACGGTCGTGGCCCAGGACGCCGACACCGGCGACGTGCTCATGGTGGCCTGGGCCAACCGCGCCTCGCTCGAGCGCACGCTCAGCGAGGGCCGCATGGTCTATTGGAGTCGTTCGCGCCAGGAGCTCTGGCGCAAGGGCGACACCAGCGGCCACGTCCAGCACTGGACCCAACTGCTCGTCGACTGCGATGCCGACACGATCGTCGCCAAGGTGCACCAGGAAGGCCCGGCCTGCCACACCGGTGAGCGCACGTGCTTCTTCCGGGCGCTCGGCGGTTCCCGGCCCGAAGACACGCCCCGCTAGACTTCGACCCCGATGTTGAAGCTGGTCATCCCGAAGGGCTCGTTGGAGGAGCAGACGTTGCGGCTGTTCGAGGCCGCCGACCTGCAGGTGCGCCGAGGGTCGAGCCGCGACTACCACGGCACGATCGACGACGACCGCATCGACCGCGTCAGCGTCCTGCGCCCCCAGGAGATCCCGATCTACGTCCAGGACGGATTGTTCGACCTGGGGATCACGGGCCAGGACTGGATCGCCGAGAGCGACAGCGACGTCGAGGTCCTCACCGGGCTGAGCTACGCCAAGACCGGCGCGGGGCACGGCACGACGATCGTGCTCGCCGTGCCCAACGAGCACCCTGCGAACACCGCGGCCGAGATGCCGCCGAACTCGCGCATCTCCACCGAGTTCGTACGCCTCACCGAGCGGCATTTCGCCGATCTGGGCATCCCGGTGAAGGTGCGCTGGAGCTACGGCGCCACCGAGGCGAAGGTGCCCGAGATCGTCGACGCCATCGTCGACGTCACCGAGACGGGCAGCACCCTGCGGGCCCACGGTATGAAGATCATCGCGACGTTGCTCACCTCCGAACCGGTCCTGGTGGCCAACCGCGAGGCCGCCGCCGACCCGGTCAAGCGCGCGGCGATGGACGACATCACCACCCTGCTCCTGGGCGCCTTGCAGGCCGAGGGGCGCGTGCTGATCAAGCTCAACGTCTCGGACGCCTCGCGGGATGCCGTGCTCGCGGTCGTGCCGTCGATGAAGGCCCCAACCGTGTCCCCGCTCACCGACGGCGGCTTCGCGATCGAAACCGTGGTGGACAAGCGAGGGGTGAACCGGCTGATCCCCGAGTTGAAGGCCGCCGGAGCCACCGACATCCTCGAGCTGCCCATCTCCAAGATCGTGCCTTGACCGTTCCCCCGCAGCGCACCTACCCTCCAGGGCATCCACCAGGAGGGACCAGCCGTGAAGCCCGCGATCAGGACGTCCGTCATCGCCGCGTGCGTGGCGATCGCGATCCTCATCGCGGTGCCGGCCCACGCCAAGCCCGGCCAGCTCGACCACTTCTTCAGCGGTGACGGTCGCCAGACCGCGTTCGCCAGCGGTGGCAGTGGTTACGCGGTGACCCTCGACGATCAGGAACGCATCGTGGTCGCCGGCTACACCCTCGGGCACAACACCAACATCGCGCTGGTGCGCCTGCTGCCGAACGGCACGTTCGATCCCGACTTCGGCGGCGGGGACGGGCGCGTCGTCACCAACCTGGGGGCGACCGACTACGGCTTCGACGTCGCGATACATCCGGATGGCGGCATCGTCGTCGCGGGAGAGCGCGTGTCGGGTTCCGGTTCTCGGGTGGCCGTCCTGCGCTACGGCCCCAAGGGGCGGCTCGACAAGGACTTCGGCGGCGGTGACGGCGTCGTGCTCACCAGCTTCGGGAAGAAGACGCAGGGGGCCAGCGCGCTCGTCGTAGGCGCCAGCGGCAACATCACGATCGGCGGCTACACCTCGAACGGGACCACGAGCCGGTTCGCGCTGGCGCGGTACGGACCGAGAGGCGTGCTCGACAAGGACTTCGGCCGAAAGGGCCTCGTCACCACCGACCTCACCCCCGCCGGCGAGGGCATCAAGGACATGGTGATGGTGGACGGCGGCAAGATCGTGGTGACGGGCTTCGCCGAGGTGGGGCTGATCCCACAGTTCGCGGTGGCGCGCTACCTGGTGCGTGGCGGCTTGGACCGGACCTTCGGCACGAAGAAGGGCTACAGCATCACCGACCTGTCGAAGGGACCCGACACCGCCTACGGGATCACCGAGGGTCCGGACGGCCAGCTGCTGACGTGCGGGCTGGCCGGCAACCGCCAGCGCAACGACTGGGGCCTGGTGCGCTACGGCGCGAAGGGTCGGCTAGATCAGTCGTTCTCCGGTAACGGGAAGGCCATCGTGAACATGGGCAAGGGCTTCGGATCCGCCTACGGCTGCGCCACGTTGCGCAGCGGCAAGTCCGTCGTCGTGGGTCGTGGACGGCGAACCGGCAAGGGCGAGGAGTTCGCCGTGGCCCGGCTGAAGGTCAACGGCGGCCTGGACGGCACGTTCGGCAAGCAGGGCAGGGCCTACGCCGACTTCTTCGACGGCAACGACACCGCGCGCGACGTGGTGCTCCAGTCCAACGGCAAGATCGTGGGCGTGGGCGACGCCACCGAGCGTGGCGTGATCCGCATGGGCATGGCGCGGTTCATCAACGGTTGACCAGCGGTCAGGCCCCGTTCGATCGAGCCTTTCGGCCGTTTGACACCGCGGGGGTCGGGTGTGGCACAATCGGGCCACGATGTTTGAACCGACGTTCAACACCACGTTCGAACGCGTATCCGGTACGTAGGGGCGCACCTGGACGCAGAACGCGTCCATGTGCGCCAGGGGGACCTCTCGTCATCGAGAGGTCCTTTCGTTTCCCGGCGGCGTTCCCGCTCCACCCGGATCATGCTTCACGAACCAAGGGGGCAATAGCGATGACAGAGGCGACCGAGCAGCAGATCCGCGAACAGGCGGCGGACCTCGAGCGACGGTGGAGCACCGACCCACGGTGGCAGGGCGTCGAACGGACGTACACCGCCGAGGACGTGATCCGGCTCCAGGGGTCGTTCAAGGTCGAACATTCGATCGCCCGAGCGGGAGCCGAGCGCCTCTGGGACCTGATCCACGACACCGAATACGTCAACGCGCTGGGCGCCATGACCGGTGGCCAGGCCGTCGAGATGGTCAAGGCCGGATTGCAGGCGATCTACCTGTCCGGCTGGCAGGTGGCGGCCGACGCCAACGTCGCCGGCCAGACCTACCCCGACCAGTCGCTCTACCCCGCCAACTCGGTGCCGCAGGTCGTGCGCCGCATCAACAACGCGCTGCAGCGGGCCGACCAGATCGCCTGGGCATCCGGCGAGGGGACGAGCACCCGGTGGATGGCGCCGATCCTCGCCGACGCCGAGGCCGGTTTCGGTGGTTCGCTCAACGCCTTCGAGTTGATGAAGGGCATGATCGAAGCCGGCGCCGCGGGCGTTCACTGGGAGGACCAGCTGGCCAGCGAGAAGAAGTGCGGCCACCTGGGCGGCAAGGTGCTGGTGCCCACCGACCAGTTCATCCGCACGTTGACGGCGGCCCGTCTGGCCGCCGACATCGCCGACGTCCCCACCCTGGTGGTGGCGCGCACCGACGCGCTAGCCGCCACGCTGCTCACCTCCGACATCGACGAGCGGGACCGGAAGTTCACGAACGGCGAGCGCACCCACGAAGGCTTCTACCAGGTGCGCAACGGGCTCGACGTCGCGATCGCGCGTGGGCAGGCCTACGCGCCTTACGCCGACATGATCTGGTGCGAGACCGCGACCCCGGACCTGGAGGAGGCCCGGCTGTTCGCCGAAGGCATCCACGCAGTGGCCCCGGACACGAAGCTCGCGTACAACTGCAGCCCGTCGTTCAACTGGAAGCAGCACCTGGATGACGCCACGATCGCCCGCTTCCAGAAGGAGCTGGGCGCCATGGGCTACAAGTTCCAGTTCATCACCCTGGCCGGGTTCCACGCGCTCAACGCCAGCATGTTCGAACTGGCGCGCGGCTACGCCGACGAGGGCATGACCGCCTACGTGCGGCTGCAGGAGCGGGAGATCGCGATGGAGGCCGAGGGCTACACCGCCACGCGTCACCAGGCCGAGGTCGGTACCGGCTACTTCGACCAGGTCTCGACCGTGATCAGCGGCGGCCGGGCCTCGACCCTGGCCCTGGAGGGCTCCACCGAAGAGCAGCAGTTCCAGGACTGAGCTCGGAAGGATACTCCGGGCCGCGCTGGGGTAGCGTGACCCGCGATGGATCCGCTGCGCAAAGGGCTGCTGTGGGCCTCGGAGAACGCCACGCTCCGGGAGCACCTGCCGAACTTCCGGTTCGTGCGGGCCACCGTCGACCGGTTCATGCCCGGCGAGACCGCCGAGGACGCGCTCGCCGCGGCGCAGCGTCAGTTCGACGCGGACGCGATCCCCGTGACGTTCACCCGGCTGGGCGAGAACGTCCAGGAGCTGTCCCAGGCGGCCGACGCGGCGGGCGACTACCTCCGCATGCTCGACCGGATCGAGGAGCTCGGCCTGGACGCCGAGATCTCGCTGAAGCTCACGCAACTGGGCTTCGACCTGGATCCGGACGTGACGGCCACCCACCTCTCGCGACTCGTCGACCGCTCGGCCGAGCTGGGGCGGACGTGTTGGATCGACATGGAGTCCACCCATTACGTGGCGGCCACCGTCGATCTCTACGAGCGGGAACTCACGCGCTCACCGCACGTGGGACTCTGCCTCCAGGCCTACCTCCGGCGCACCTACGAGGACATCCAGCGGCTGCTGCCGGCCGAACCGTCGATCCGGCTGGTGAAAGGCGCGTACCGAGAGCCGAAAGAGGTCGCCTTCCAGGGCAAAGCCTCGATCGACGAGAGTTACCTCCGTCTGGCGAGCCACCTGGTGAAGGGTGGCGCGAGGAGGGTCGCGCTGGGATCGCACGACACCAACCTGATCGCGCGGATAGCGACCGCCCTCGGCGGGCATGACGCCTTCGAGGTGGCGATGCTGTACGGCATCCGCACCGACGAACAGCGACGGCTGCACGCCGAGGGCTACCAGGTGCGCACGCTGATCTCCTACGGCCCGTCGTGGTACCCGTGGTTCATGCGCAGGATCGCCGAGAAGCCGGTGGAGAACACGCTGCTCGCCCTGCGGAACCTCGTATGACCGGAGGCCTAGCGTGACGCACCGACTCCAGGGGGCGATCGCTGCCTCGGTGACGCCGTTGACGGCCGGCGGCCGGGCATTGGACTCCTCGGCGATCGGGCCGCTCGTGGCGTTCTTGGCCGACGGGGGCGTCGACGGACTGCTGGCATGCGGGACGACAGGGGAGGGCGTGCTGTTGACCGTCGCCGAACGGCGCGCGGTGACCGAGGCCTTCGTCGCGTCGCGGCCAACCGGCTTCCAGGTGGCGATCCACGCCGGCGCCCAGACCACGGCCGACACGATCGCCCTGGCAGCGCACGCCCAGCAGACGGGGGCCGACGCCGTCGCCGTGATCGCACCCCCCTACTTCCCGCTGGACGCGGAGGAACTCACCCGCCACCTGGTGAGCGCCGCCAACGCCGGCGACCCCCTGCCGTTCTACGTGTACGAGTTCGCCGGACGCAGCGGGTACGCGATACCCCCTGATGTGGTTCGAGCGGTCAAAGCCCTTGCCCCCAACGTCGTCGGCATGAAGGTGTCCGACGCCCCGTTCGAGGCTGTGGAGCCGTACCTGGACCTGGACCTGGACGTGTTCATCGGCAACGAGCCGCTGGCCCTTGCGGGCATGGAGCGCGGCGCCGTCGGGTGTGTGAGCGGGCTGGCCGCCGCGTTCCCGGAGATCACCGCGGCGCTCGTCCACGACACGAGCGTCGACGCCCACGACCAGGTATGTCTGCTGCGCGACCGCCTATCCGGCATCCCGTTCCATGCCGCGCTCAAGGAGGTGCTGGCGGCGCGCGACGTGCTGCCCACCACCGCCGTCCGGCCACCGCTGCGGGAACTCACCGACACCGAGCGGGCCACGGTCCTGGCCGTGGCCCGCGAGCTCGGCGTCGGCTAGCAGCAGCCTCCGTGGGAGGCGAGACCGCGTCGGCGCACCCCCGCCGCGGCGGCCGCCTTGTCGGAATTCAACACCCGTTCGACGGTCTTGGACGCAGCGCCGGCCTCGAACACCGAGTCGCCGCCCATGAACGTGCGCTGCACCTGGGTGTACCGGACCTGATCGATCGGTACGGCCGTGGGGTCCTGATCGAGCACGATCACGTCGGCGGCTTTGCCCACCTCGATCGAGCCGGTCGTGCGCTCCTGATGGAGCTGGAACGCCGTGCCGTTCGTGTGCATCGCGAGGGCGTCCATCAGCGATACGCCCTGGTCGGGATTGAGCGGCGGCTCGTACTTGCCACCGAACGGGCCCTGGCGGGTCACCGCCTGCTGGATCGCGTCGAACGGCCCGCTCGGATCCACCGGCCAGTCGCTCCCGCCGGTCATCAGCGCACCGGCGGCGGCCAGGCTGCCCGACGGGTAGATGCGGGACCAGCGTTCCTGGCCCAGGTACCGCTTGAGCGCCTCCATCGTGTAGGCATCGCGCTCGGCCCACTGCAGCTGCATGCACGGCAGCACGCCCAGCTCCGCGAAGCGGGGCAGGTCGTCCGGGTCCACCAGCTGCAGGTGGGCGATCGTGTGCCGCTTGTCGCTGTCGCCGTTGGCTTCGAGCGCTGCCTGGTAGCCATCGAGCGCCACCCGCACCGCACGGTCGCCGATCGCGTGGATGTGCACGCGATATCCGGCCGCGTCGAGCTCGGTGACGGCGTGCTTGAGCACCGACCGCTCGAAGTAGATCGGGCCGCGGCTGGGGCCGGGCACCCACTGACCGTTCTCCTTCACGCGGTAGGGCTTGAGCAACCCCGCGGTCTGGATCGGGTACTCCATCACCCCGTCCTCGAAGATCTTGACCGTGCGGACGGTGAGGTTGCGACGATCGTAGGCGGCGCGCACGTCGTCGAAGTAGGCGATCGCGCTCGCCATGTCGTCGGCGGGCTCCCGGTCGAGGACGAGGTCGCAGTGGACCCGCGCCGTGAGCTCGCCACCGGTGCGAAGGGCCTCGTAGATCGAACAGTGGTAGTCCCACGTGATCGCGTCGTTCAACGTGGTGACCCCTCGTGCCGCCATCACGCCCAAGGCCGTCCGCATCGAGGCCACGTCCTGGTCGAAGGTCGGCTCCGGCACGTACTGCTCCACCA
>JBKPMF010000256.1:0-8234 GCA_046732015.1 Actinomycetota bacterium | reverse complement strand
CGCCCGCGCATTCTCGATCACGGCGCGGAGCAGTGAGCTCCAGTTCAGCGCGCCGTGGTCGTAGAAGCCGGAGTCCTCGATCGCCAGCAGGGCCTTCTTGGCCGGGGTGCTCACGTTGTTCAGGCGCACCAACTCCCGGTTGTCCAGGTAGACGGTGGCGAGCGGCGTGGTGGCGTCGTTGGCGTAGATCGTCGAGCGTTCCGGGAACCGCGGGATCCTCGTGAAGTCGGCGCCCAGCGCATCGAGTTTGGCGTCCACCCGCATCACGCCCATCGCCGCCCCGATGAAGGGTGGCGCGAGGATGATGGCCGTCAGCGCTCCCGACAGGACCACGATGGGCACCAGCAGGACGACCGCGAGGGGCTTGAACACCAGGCGGTCGTTGAAGGGGCGTGGATCGGCCCCGCGGGGTGGGGAAGCTCGTCGCATGAGATGCCGCACAAGGATACTCCGGGCGACCCCCAGGTACGATGGGTAACCATGCGACGCACGGCCCTTTTCCTCTGCTGTTTCGGTGTCTTCGCGCTGTGGCTATCCGTGTCTTCGGCCATGGCATCGGGGGCGACCACCACCGACGTCGTGGTCCTCAAGGTCGAGGGTGCGATCGACCGGCCCCTGCTCAACTACCTCGACGACCGCTTGACGTCCGCGGAAGCCGACGGCGCGATCGTGGTGCTGCAGCTCGACACCTCGGGCACCCTGGACCAGGACGGTGTGGCGCTCGGGCAGCGGCTCGTGGACATGGATGTGCCGGTTATCGCGTTCGTGGGTCCCACGACCTCGCCCACGAACGCGAGTGGCGCCGGCCTGCTGCTGATGTACGCCTCGTCGCTGAGCGCGGTATCACCCGGTTCGCAGACGGGACCGCTGAACCCGATCGATCTGGCCCACCCCGATCAGGCATACCCTGGCCTCGATCAGACGATCCAGGGGTGGATCGATGCCCGAGGCAAGGACACCTCGCTCGACTGGGACGACCGTCCCCTCACGGCGCAGGATGCCATCGACCTCGGGATCGCCACGGAGGCGGCCCAGTCGGTCCCAGAGCTCCTCAACGTGATCGACGGCCAGACGGTCCAGACCGCCACGGGACCAGTGACGTTGCACACCCGCATCGCCACCAGCGAGCAGGAGGCCACCGAGGGCACGGTCAACGTTCGGTTCGACAACCTCGGGCCGATCCAGCGTGTGGCCCACGGGGTGGCCACGCCGTCGATGATCTACTTCCTGCTCGTCCTCGGCCTGGCTTGCTTCGCCTTCGAACTCACCCAGCCCGGGTTCGGGTTCGCGGGATTCGCGGGCGTGGGGATGCTGGGCTTGGCCGCCTACGGGCTCTGGGTCGCGCCACCGTGGTGGCCCGGGATGGCGCTGATGCTCCTCGGAGTGGGGTTCATGATGCTCGACGTGAGGCTCCGCCGCCTCGGGGTCTACACGTGGGTGGGCCTGGCCGGGTTCGCCGGGGGCTCGATCCTGGCGTGGAAGGGCGTCGCGCCCGCCATCGAGATCTCACCGTGGCTGATCGGCGGCGCCGTCGTGGCGAGCATCCTGTACTACGGCTTCGCCCTCACGGTGGCGATCCAGTCGCGTGACCGGATCGTGAACACCCAGCAGGGCCTGATCGGCCTGGTCGGCGAGGCCCGGGGCAAACTGGCCCCTGAGGGGCCGGTCTACGTCAAGGGCGCGATGTGGCGAGGCAGGACCGGTGGCGACGCGATCCCTCCCGGTACGAAGGTGCGGATCCGAGGCGTCGACGGGCTGGTCCTCAAGGTCGAGGCCGAACCGCAGGAAGTCGGCGCCGGGTCCGGGCCGGTCGACGGCTGACGGTCGACCTCGGCCCCAGGTCGTGGCGATCTCGTCACAGAGCCTCTGCATCGTCTCGCGAGCGAATCCCCGAAGCCGTCGCTTTCGAACAACCCGATAGGCATGCAGAACGACCTCGCCATCGCGTGGCAACACCTCGCCGCCTGCCGCGGCGAGGATTCCACCTACTTCTTCGCCCCCAGCTACTTCGAGCGCCGGGCCGAGAAGAACGCCCGTGAGGCCGTCGCCAAGGCGATCTGCGCCCGCTGTCCCGTGCGGGACGAGTGTCTCGAGTACGCCCTGGGAACGCGGGACAACCACGGGATCTGGGGTGGCATGAACGAGATGGAACGCCGCGCGATCCTGCGCGCACGCGCGCGCGAAGCCGTCTGACGCCGAAGGCGCCCACGCCGGTCGCGGTCCTCGTGCGAGGATGCTCGCCATGAACGACGCCGAGATCCTCCAACGCCTGTCCGACCTGTCGATCGAGCTGCCCGACCCACCGAAGGCCGTGGCCGCCTACGTGCCGGTGCGCATCGCGGGCGATGTGGCCTACGTGGCCGGCCAGGTGCCCGTGCTCGACGGGGAGGTGGTGCATCCCGGGCGGCTCGGTGATCCGGACTCCGGCCCGACCCCGGAGGACGCCGCGCTCGCGGCGCGGCAGGCCGCCCTGCAGGTGCTCTCGGCGCTGCGGGAAGCGCTCGGCGGCAGCTTCGAACGCCTCGCCGGGATCTCACAGGTCACGGTGTACCTCGCGACGGCCCCGGACTTCGTCGAGCATCCACAGGTGGCCAATGGCGCCAGCCAGCTGTTGGTCGACGTGCTGGGCGAGGAGGGCCGGCACGCTCGAGCGGCCGTCGGCATGGCCTCGCTCCCGCTCGGCGCCAGCGTCGAGGTGGCGGTGGTGGCGTCGCTGACCGGCTAGCGGGGGAACCGCAGGTTGCCGTCGCGTCGCGTGACGCCGGTCCGGTCGAAATGCTCCAGCAGTGGCAGCGCGAACTTGCGGCTGGTCTCGAGCGCCTCGCGGAACGCGCTCACCGTGATGCCGTCGGGTGCCTCGCGCACGACCGTCAACGCCCGGTCCACGGCGTCGGGGCTGAAGATCAGGTCGGGCGACACCTGGACGACGAGACCGGCGCGTGCCGCGGCCTCGATCACGCTGCGGTCGATCCCGGATCGGTCGAGCTCATCGATCGTGGGCGGCATCGTCGCGTGCTCGCCCCCGATAGCATCGAGCACTCGGGCGACCGTGTCGTCGTGCTCATCCAGCGAGACCCCGTGATCGGGCAGGCGCACCGCGGCGCCCACCGCGATCACGACGCCACGGATGCTGAGTTCCTGGATGAGCGCCTCTGCGAGTTCAGGATCGGCCGGTGCGCGGTGCTTGCGAAGCACGGCCGACACCGCGGACCTGGCGAGACCGACCTCGGCGCCCTCCTCCAATGGGTGGGCATCGTGGTAGGCGCGGAGTCGCGCGATGACGTTCCGTTCGACCTCCTCGACCAGACCGGGACGGACGAACCAGCTGCCGACGACGGTGCCGCCCGGGGCTCCGGACCCGGTGAGCACCGCAGCGTCGAACGCTCGGACGGCACCGCGTTCGTCCGCGAGGAGGGTGGGCAGGGCGTCCCGCTCGGCACGCGCGCGTGACGCGAGTCGCTCGCCGGGTGCGGGTCCGGCGCGACCCGGAGGGTCGACATCGAGGACGCGGCCGCCGGCCACGGTTTCCTGCCTCCCCGCCTCGCGCACGACGAAGCGATCGAAGACGTCGAGGGTGAGCGGCGAGGACGTGTGGATCCGAACGAACGCGTCGTCGCCAGGGGCGATCGGCCCGCCTGCGTAGACTCGGATCCTCGCGTCGACCTCGGCCGTGCCCGCGTACACCTTGTAGGCGCCGCGAGCACCGACGTCGTGTCGAAGGCCGCGCACCGGTCGAAGGGTGGCTTCGAACCGTTCGGTGGGCCGCCAGGCATCGGGCCGTGCCAAGACGTCACCGCGTGCGACGTCGTCGCGTTCGATGCCGACCAGGTTGATGGCCACCCTGGACACGGGGCACGCGCGATCGTGCACGGTGCGGTGGCTCTGGAGCGAACGGATGCGCGCGCGACGGTTCGACGGCAACAGGACGACGTCGTCGCCGACCGAGAGGCAGTCGCCGGTGAGGGTGCCGGTCACCACCGTCCCCGCGCCCTTGATCGTGAAGACCCGGTCGATGTGGAGGCGTGTCCGAGCCGGGTCGGGCGCCGGGACACCCTCGAGCATGTCGTCGAGCGCCGACCGGAGGGCGTCGACGCCGTCGCCCGTCGATGCCGACACGGCCACGATCGGCGCGTCGGACAACGCCGTCCCCGCGAGCCGATCGCGCACCTCCTCGCTGGCGATCGCCGCGGTCTCCTGGTCGACGAGGTCGCGCTTGGTCAAGGCGACGACCGCGGAACGGGCGCCCAGGACGTCGAGGATCTGCAGATGCTCCTCGGACTGCGGCTTCCATCCTTCGTCGGCCGCCACCACGAACAGCACCGACCGGACCGGACCGACGCCGGCCAGCATGTTGCCGATGAACCGCTCATGGCCCGGAACATCCACGAAGGCGATCTCGCGGCCGCTCGGCAGCGTGCACCACGCGTACCCCAGGTCGATCGTGAGCCCTCGGCGCTTCTCTTCGTCCCAGCGATCCGGGTCCATGCCGGTGAGGGCGACGATCAATGAGGACTTGCCGTGGTCGACATGCCCGGCCGTCGCCACGACACGAGACTGCGCGGCGACCGGTCCGTCCATGCGGGTCATCCTACGGTCGGGTGCTCGATCGTCGGGGGTGCTCGCCGCGTCGCTACTCGTCGTCCTCGATGAGGTCGTCGCCCTCGAGCGCGTACTGGATCGCCCGCGCGAGATCGGGCACCTCCCCGTCCGTCACCGTGCGCAGGTCGAACAACACATGGTCGTCCTCGACCCGGCAGAACGCTGCCGGGCTGCCGGATCGCATCCGGGCGCCGAAGGCGGTCGGGTCCGGGACCGTGAGTCGTACCCCCCATGAGGCGATCGCGGTCCCGGGCATGGACCCTCCGCCGATCACGGATTCGCAACGGTGGACGTGAGCGTGCTCGAGATCGCCGCCGAGGCTCTCGGAGAGTCGCTGCGCACGCTTGCGGACCGACCCGGCCGATTCGCGCAGCATGCGGTGGACGGGGATCTCTTCCTCTTCACCACGCGCATACATCGCGAGCACCCGTTCGAGGGCGGCAACCTGCAGCTTGTCCACGCGGACCGCGCGCGCGATCGGATGCTTGCGCATCCTGACGACCAGGTCGCGACGACCGAAGATCAGCCCGGCCTGGGGCCCTCCGAGGAGCTTGTCGCCGGAGCACATGACGAGATCGGCACCCTCTGCGAGGGCCTCGACCACGGCAGGCTCGTCGGCCGGCATCCCATGGCCATGGACGAGCAGGCCCGATCCCACGTCGTACAGCAGCGGGATGTCGTGCCGACGTGCGAGGGTCGCGAGTTCCTTCGCAGAGGTCGCCGCCGTGAAGCCCACCACTCGGTAGTTGGACGGGTGCACCTTGAGGAGCGCGCCCGTGCGATCGGTCACCGCAGCTCGATAGTCGCCGACGCGTGTCCGGTTGGTGGTGCCCACTTCGACCAGTCGCGCTCCGGCGGCACGCATGATGTCCGGGATCCGGAACTCTCCGCCGATCTCGATCAGCTCTCCTCGGGAGACCAGCACCTGCTTGCCTTTCGCGAGCGCGGCAAGGCTGAGGAGCAACGCGGCGGCGCAGTTGTTGACCACGAGGGCGTCTTCGGCGCCCGTAAGGGCGATCAGCAGCTGCTCGGCCCTGGTGGAGCGCTTGCCTCGGCGGCCCGTACCGCGGTCGACCTCGAGGTCGCCGTAGCCACCTGCCCGTACCGCGGCCTCGAGCGCGCGGGCAGGTAGGGGCGCGCGTCCCAGGTTGGTGTGGAGCACGACGCCGGTGGCGTTGATCACCGGCGTGATACCCGTCGCGATCCGGGACGCCAGGGTGATGGCGGAGGTCACGATGTCCTCGGGCGAAGGCGCCGCGTGGCCGTCGGCCGCTCGTCGCCGGACCGCTCCGAGTTCCTCGGTGAGCGTGTACTTCAGGAGCGGGCGGCCGAACACGTCGGCCGCGCGCCGAACCGGCGGGGTCCGCAGGAGCGAATCTACCGAGGGCACGGAGCGACGCTCGTCGGCCATGCCGAGGAGCCTACCGGCTGAACGACGGTCCAAACTTCCTGGCCGCGTGTCACCTGGCCCAGATCTCGGACCGCCCGCTAGGATAGGAACGATGGTGGACCTGTCCGATCGGCCGGCGTTCCAGAGCTCCCAGGTCACGAGCATGATCCGGGGAGGCGGTCTCGACGTCGAGATCGCGAACCAGGGCATGGCCACCGAGGAGATGATCCTCAACATCGGGCCGCAGCACCCCTCGACACACGGCGTGTTGCGCGTGGTCCTCGAACTCGACGGCGAGGTCATCACCAGGGCAGAACCGGTGATCGGCTACATGCACCGCGCGGCCGAGAAACTCGCCGAATTCCGTGACACCCGCCAGACGCTGGTGCTGATGAACCGTCACGACTGGATCAGCGCGTTCAACAATGAACTGGGCTTCGTGATCGCCGTCGAGCGCCTCGCCGACATCGACGTTCCCGAGCGGGCCCGGTGGATCCGCACGATGTTCGCGGAGTGGAACCGCCTGCTGAGTCACCTCATGTTCAGCGGTTCGTATCCGTTGGAACTGGGGGCCATGACGCCGATCTTCTACGCGTTCCGTGAGCGCGAGATGATCCAGGACCTGATGGAGAGCGCCACCGGCGCGCGCATGCACCACTCGTACTGCCGCGTCGGCGGTCTCAAGGACGATCTGCCCCGCGGGTTCCTCAAGGAGAGCGCCGTGGTGCTCGCTGCGGTGCGCAAGTCGATCCATGACTTCGAATCGCTGATCATGGGCAACGAGATCATCTTCGCGCGGTGTCGCAACGTTGGCATCCTGCCCACCGATGTGGCGATCGCCTACGGCACCAGTGGTCCGGTACTGCAGGCCAGCGGGGTGCCCATGGATCCGCGCAAGGACGAACCGTACGAGAAGTACGACGAGGTGGAGTTCGAGGTCCCGGTGGGCCAGACCGGCGACAGCTACGACCGCCTCTGGGTGATGATCGAGCGAATGAAGCAGAGCTGCAACATCATCGAGCAGTGCATGGACAAGCTGCCTCCCGGTGAGTTCCGAGCGGCGAAGCTGCCCAAGACGCTCAAGCTCGATGGCGAGGCCTACGTGCGCACCGAGAACCCCTTGGGCCTCATGGGTTACTACCTGGTGGGCGACGGCAACAAGGAGCCGTACCGCCTGAAGATGCGCACCGCGTCGTTCTCCAACGTCAGCGTGATCCCGGCGATGTTGCCTGGCACCCTGCTGCCCGACCTGATCTCGATCCTGGGGTCGATCTTCTTCGTGGTCGGCGACGTCGACCGCTGACCGCCCCATCGTCGGTCGGCTCCCCGCTACGCTCACATCATGGTTGCTGACCTGACGCCCGCGATCCGGGTCGCGATCGAACGCGCCCGTGTCATCGCCGACACCGTGCTCTTCCCGCAGGCCCAGACGACCGATACGGCGGACCTCGTCCCGCGCGAGCACCTCGATGCGCTTCGCGATGCGGGGCTGAACGGCCTCCAGGGTCCGGCCGGGTTCCCGGGGGGACTCGCCGCGGATCCCGGAACGGCCCGCCTCGTGTTCTCGGCGGTCGCCGGCGGCTGTGGGGCGACCGCCTTCGTATGGGCCCAGCACCATGGCGCGGTCCGGCGACTGACGGGCAGCGACGGGCCGGGCCGCGACCGCTGGCTCCCGTCGTTGTGCGACGGATCGATGCTGGCCGGGATCGGGTTCGCGTACCTGCGTCGCCCCGGTCCCCCGGCGGTTCGTGCGGTCCCGTCCGGATCGGGGTGGCGGCTGGATGGGGCGGCGCCGTGGATCACGGGATGGGGGCTCGCCGATCTGTTCGTGATCATGGCCAGAGCCGATGACGGCAGCGTGGTCACCGTCGTCGTCGACGATCCGTACGAGCGCCCGGAGCTGATCCCCGGCCCGCGTCAACGGCTCGCCGCGATGGGATCCACGGGCACGGTCTCACTCCGGTTCGACGGGCTCGAGATCGCCGAGGGCTCGGTGGCCGTCGTGCAGTCCCCGGAGGCGTGGGAACGACGCGATCGGATCGGCTCGGCCATGCCGTCGGCCGCCCCGCTGGGGATCGCGGAACGGGCGATCGATCTGCTCGCGGGCAAGGGGGAAGCGTCACCCATCGCGGTCGAGGCCGCGGTCGCGCTCCGCGAGGAGTTGACGTACCGGCAAACCGGCGCCGACCGCATGGCGGCCGCCCTGATCGGCGCGAGCGACGATGGGTTCGAGTCGGTGCTGGAA
>JBKPMF010000255.1:0-3970 GCA_046732015.1 Actinomycetota bacterium | reverse complement strand
CTACTGGAGCGTCGAACGTCGTGAACGCCGAACAGCCAGCCCTGTACTCGGACCTCGCGCCCTGGTTCCACCTGCTGACCTCGCCGGACGAATACGGCGACGAGGCTGCGCAGGCGTTGTCGCTGTTCAGCGAGGCGCTCGGTGAACCGCCGGCGACGATCCTGGAACTGGGCAGCGGCGGCGGGAACAACGCCGCGCACATGAAGGCGCACGCGACGCTCACGCTCACCGACCTGTCGCCGGAGATGCTCGAGCTGAGCCGGTCGCTCAACCTCGAGTGCGAGCACATCCAGGGTGACATGATGACCTTGCGCCTGGATCGGACGTTCGACGGCGTGTTCGTCCACGACGCCGTCTCCTACCTCACGACCGAGGAGCAGCTCCGCGCCGCGGTCGAGACCGCGTTCGTGCACACGCGGCCCGGTGGGGCGGCCATCTTCTGTCCCGACCATGTGCGTGAGCGGTTCCGCGAGACGACCGACCACGGTGGTCATGACGGGAAGGACGGCGATCCTCGCGCGCTGCGCTACCTGCAGTGGACCTGGGATCCGGAGCCCGACGACACCTGGTACGTCGACGATATGGCCTACCTGATCCGCGAGGGCGCCGAGGAACCCCGGGTGGTACACGACCGACACGTGCTGGGCCTGTTCCCGCGAGACACCTGGATATCGCTGCTCGCCGACGCCGGATTCGCGCCCCAGACTCGGACCTCCACCTGGATCGAAGATGGAGACGACGCCGGTGCCGAGATATTCCTGGCGTCCCGACCCCTCTGAACCTGGCGTAGCAACATCTCGCAAACGGAGCCGTCGGCGGGCCGCGCTAGGCTGCCGCCCATGCCGGTGGTCACGCTTCGAGCGCCGCTGAAAGATCGCGCGGGCAAGGTCGGTCAGCACGAGCTGCCGGGTGCCACCGTGGGCGAGGTCCTGCGCGAGCTCGAGCGCCGCTACCCCACCGTCAAAGGCTGGATCCTGGACGATCAAGGCCAGGTCCGCGCCCACGTGAACGTGTTCGTCAATGGCGAACGGACGCGCGGAGACACGGCCGTCGGCGACGCCGACGTGCTGCAGGTCCTGCCGTCCATCGCCGGAGGGAGCTGAGGCACGCATGCCAGACACCGAACTCTTGGTCGGCACGAAGAAGGGGCTGTTCGTCCTGCGCGGCGACCCCTCGCGCGGTGAAGCGTTCGACGTGGTCACTCGCGCGTTCGCCGGGGACGTGGTCGAGTTCGCCACGCGCGACCCTCGCACCGGCCGATACTTCGCCAGCGTGACCTCGGGGTTCTACGGACCGCGCGTGTTCTTCATCGACGGCGACCCCACCGGCGAGTGGACCATGAGTGAAGGGCCCGTGATGCCGGAGGAGACCGAGTCGTCGGTCGAGCGGATCTGGATGATCAAGCCGGGCGAGGCGCCGGGGCAGATCTGGGCGGGGGTCGCCCATGCCGCGTTGTTCGAGAGCCGTGACGACGGTGTCACCTGGACGCTGAACGACGCCCTGTGGAAGGAACGCGTGGCCGGTGACTGGCAGCCGGGCGCTGGTGGCCTGGCGCTCCATTCGATCTGCCCGTGGCCCGGCGATCCGCAGCGCATGGCGATCGGTGTCAGCGCCGCCGGCGTGTGGATCACCGAGGACGGCGGCAAGTCGTGGCGCACCGGCTACTCCGGGATGGTGCCCGGGTACGTCCCCGAAGACCAGACCGAGGAAACGAACGTGCTGTGCGTGCACAACATGCACCGCGCGCCCACCCGCCCTGAACGGCTGTTCCTGCAGTTCCACGGCAGCGTGTACCGCAGCGATGACGAGGGCGGCAGCTGGAACGACATCCAGGCGGGTCTGCCCAGTGGCTTCGGGTTCCCGCTGGCGATCGATCCGGCCGACCCCGACTGCGCGTTCGTGATCCCGCTGGTCGCCGATGTGGACCGTGTCACGCCCGAGGGCAGGGTCAGGGTGTACGAAACGCGGGACGCAGGGGCCTCCTGGATCGAACGCTCGAAGGGCCTGCCGGGCAAGGACGCCTACCTCACGATCTACCGGCAGGCGTTCGGCTCCGCCGGGGAGGGTGCCGACCTGCAGCTCTACTTCGGCGCCACCAGCGGCGATGTGTTCGGCTCGGCCGATGCAGGTGCCTCCTGGTTCTCGGCCCACGAACGCCTGGCCCCGGTCACCAGCGTGCGCGTGGCATAGCGACGTCCCAGGGCAAACCCGGCGACGGCCAAGAACAGGGCGATGACCCCCGCGAGCCAGAGGGGCCACGCTGGCTTCGGCGTAGTTGCGGCGAGATCTGTTTGCAGTTCGGTGATCCGCGCTCCGGCGGCCGTAAGGCGTTCGGCCTGGCGCTCGATCGTCGCCTGACGGTCGCCCGCGATCGCCTCCAACTGCGCCTGCCTGGAGCGGAGCGCCCCCACCGCTCGCCGGGATCGTGCTCGCTCCGCTTCGGCGCGATGCAGTCGGGACCAGAGTCGGCCTTCCAGCGGTGTCCGGGAGATCACGCCGAACGCTCCGACGAGATCGCCGACCCCTTGACCCTCGGCGTTGACGACATCGATCCAGTACTCACCCGTGGGCACGTCCGGGACGATGAAGCTGATGGTGGCCCGCGAGCCGTACTTCGAAACACGTCGGACCTCGACCGGCCCGAGCAGGATCTCACCGACGCCGGGCGGGTCTAGGCGCAGCGTGGCGAACCACGGGCCCGCGTCGACCTGCTCCTGCTGGCCGCTGCTGAACGTGCCAGTACCGGTGACCAGCGAGCCCACGATCATGGGCTGGTCGAAGTCTATCCACGATCCTCCGGCCGTCGCCGTAGACGACGTCAGGGCGAGAACGGACACGACGACGACCGTAACGATCAGGAACCTACGCACATTGGGGAAGATGCTGTAGGTCTTGACCGTGTTGCACCCGGATACCTTGGCGTGTCAGACCCGGAGGTCATGATGTCGCCATGGCACAGGTGATCGAACTCGACGACTACCGGCGGCGCCGGAACCCCTTGGTGGCCGCCATGCAACGGCTCGAACTCGCCGTCTCGCGTTTGGACCCGCTGGTGCGCGATCGCACCGGGCGGCTGGGGCCCGCCGTCGAGCGCGAACTCGCCCATATCGCGCGCTCGGTCTCCGCCGGCTCGCCGCAGGACGCCGCCGAGCGCGCCGAGCGCCTCGCCGATCTCCTGGAGCATCCAGCGGCCAGCGGCTGAGTTCGGTTTCCCCGGGTACCATCGTCCGGTGCTGAAGCCTTCCCTCCGGCGCGCCCGCGGCGCCGTGGCGCTGGCCGTCGCGCTCGGGTGCCTGTTCATCGCCGCTCCTTCGACCCGTGCCCTGCAGCCTGCGGGTTCCACCTGGCTGCCTCCCGCCTACCTCATGTGGCGAACCGGCAGTCTGCCTTCCGGCCTCACGCCGAAGCTCGACGCCCTGCAGGGAACGGATGACGTGGTGGTCGTGGCCGCTGACACGCTCTGGATGAAGCGGTCGGTCCGCGCCGGCGGCGCCGTCGTCGATCGCCCTCGTTCGCCGTATCGCATCCCGATCGAGGTCATGGCGACCAGCGTCCGCGACATGGATCCGTTCCTCCCCCCGGCATGGCGTGGCACGGTGTTGGATGCCCTCCGCGACGGGCGCGGCGTGATCGGGACCTCCAGCGCCGAGCTGCGACGGCTGCATGTGGGCGACCGGTTCGTCTTCGCGAAGGGACACATCACGGTCGGCGCGATCGTGCCAGACGACGTCGTCGCCTGGTCCGAAGTCATGGTGTCGCGCGACGTCGGACGACCACTGGGCGTGCGACACGACCGCTTCGCGCTGCTCCAGATGCAGGGTCAGCCCACGGAGGCCCAGCTGGCGCGACGGATCGCGCCGTTGTTGGGGCCGGGCTACCGGCCGCGGGTTCGCCGCCCCGGTCACGCCACGTTCCGCAGGCAGGGCGACTCGGTCTGGCCGCCGGTGCTGATGAAGCGCGGGTTCGGGGA
>JBKPMF010000254.1:0-14823 GCA_046732015.1 Actinomycetota bacterium | reverse complement strand
TCTCCATGGCGCGCACGTTCGTGCCGGGAACGGCGAGTTCGCTTCGGTGGAGCCGGTCCTTGCGTGTCATGAGGGTCCTTTACGTTTCCAGTGGCTGCGGTGGGCGCCAAGCGCCGCGACGGCGGAGCGGTCTCCGCCCGTGTGCCGGCTTGGACAACCGCTAGCGGGGCAGGACGTCGTCGAAGGCCGCCAGTACCCGGTCGGCGGTCACGCGGTTGGCGTTCACACCCATCAGGCCCACCCGCCAGATCGGGGGCGCGGTGGGGCCGAGGCCGCCACCTACCTCGATGTTGAAGGTGCGCAGGATCGTCGACTGGACGTCCTTGCCGTCCACGCCCTCGGGCACATCGATCGCGCTCAGCTCCCACAGCTGATGGTCCTGGTCGGACAGGAACGTGTAACCACGGTCGCGCATCTGCCGCTGGAAGTAGCGGCCGGCGTCCTCGTGGCGAGCCCACCGGTTCTCCAAGCCCTCCTCGAGGGCCAGCCGGATGCCCTCGTACAGCGCGTAGTACTGCAGGATCGGCATCGTGTGGTGGTAGGTCATGGGCCGCTCGACCCAGTACTTCTCCAGCAGGTCGATGTCGAAGCTGAACGAGACGGGTGCCTTGCGATCGCGGGCCCGCTCGAGCGCGCGCGGCGACACCGTGAACGGGCTCACCCCGGGCGGGCAGCCCAGCGACTTCTGCGAGCACGAGTACGCGTAGTCGATGTTCCACTCGGTGGGGGAGACCTGCTCGCCGCCCAGCGAGGTCACGGCGTCGACCATCAGCAGCGCATCGGGCGCCGCTTCGCGCATGAGCGAACCCAGCTCCGCAACCGGATACCGAACACCGGTCGAGGTCTCGGCGTGCACCACTGCCACCAGCCTCGTGTCGGGGTTGGCTCGCAGGGCCTCCTCGACCTGATCCAGTGGCACGATCTGGCCGAGCGGCGCGGTGAGTTCGACGAGCTCGGTGCCGGCGCGCTTGGCCATCTCGGCGATCCTGGCCCCGAAGAAGCCGGCGTGGATCACGATGACCTTTTCTCCCGGCTCGGTGAGGTTCGCGAGACCCGCTTCCATGCCGGAGGTTCCGGAGGCGCTGAAACACAGGGAGAGGCCGTCGGCCCGCTGCCAGAGCGCCTGGAGCCCGGCCGTGAGGTCGACCAGGATGTCCCAGAAGTCGGGGTCGAGGTGTCCGTTCATCGGCTTGCCCATCGCTTCGAGGACCTTGGGGTTCACGTTGGACGGCCCCGGGCCGCACAGGAGCCGTTCGCCCGGCTTCAGCGCCGGGATGCTGGTGACGAGCGTCTCGCTCATGTCAGTCCCTCCCTCACGAGGCTCCACAGACGGCAGAGCCCGAAGTTTGAACGGGCGTTCAAAGGAAGACCGGAGTATGGCATAGGTGCCGGATCCGGCGATAGCCCGCTCCCTCACCGCCGGTCAGGACCGCTCGGCCGGACCGTCGTTCAGCCGGTGTTCTGCAGGCCGGCCGCGACCCCGCTGATCGTGGCCTGGACCAGGCGTTCCGTGCGCACCCCGGGCCGCTCGCCCAGGAACCGCACCTGCAGGAACGACAGGGCGTCGACGTACGGGTTGCGGAATTCGATGGCGCGCTGCAGGTCGGGTTTGGCGTCCAGGACATGTGCGTGCCCGGTCACCGACAGGACCAGCTCGGTGGTCGTCTGCATCTCCTCGCGGATCGTGGCGCTGAGATCGGGGCGGTCGCCGCGGGCCAGGTAGAGATCCGCGATCGCCGGATCCGCTTTCGCGAGGGAGAGCTCGGCGTTCTCGAGCAGGGTGGCGAAGAACGGCCACTCGCGCGCCATCGCGCGCAGGCGCCCGAGCCCGCCGCGACGGCCGGCCACGGCCGCGAGTCCGGCGCCGAGCCCGTACCACCCGGTGAGGTTCACGCGACTCTGGCCCCAGGCGAAGACCCATGGGATCGCGCGCAGGTCCTCGAGCACGGCGCCGGCGTCCAGGCCTCTCGAGACGGGTCGCGAGGCGATCGGCAACGTGCCGATCTGCGCGATCGGGGTGACGCGCCGGAAGAACTCGACGAACCCGTCGGCATGCACGAGCGACTCGTACCGCTCGCGGGAGGCCGCCGACAGCGCGGCGATCTCCTCGGCGAACCCGTCGGCGGGATCGTGAGCATCGGTGGGTTCACTGCTCGCGCGCACCACGGCGTTCGTGAGCTGTTCCAGGTGCCGCCGCGCCAGCGCGGGGTTCCCGTAGCGGGCGAACGCCACCTCGCCCTGCTCGGTCACCTTGAACCGGCCGCCCATCGAACCCGGTGGCTCGGCGGTGATCGCCTGGCTCGCCGGTCCGCCGCCGCGGCCCAAGGCGCCGCCCCGGCCGTGGAAGATCGTGAGCCGCAACCCGTGCTCGCGCGCCCACGACGCCATCGACCGCTGCGCCGCGTACAGCTCGAGGTTGGCGGCGAGCATGCCGACCTCCTTCGCGGAATCGGAGTAGCCCACCATCACCTCGAGCTCGTTGCCACGGCGACGAAGCAGTGCCTTGGTCTCGCGCATGGCGGTCCATTCGTCCAGGATCGTGGTGGCGTTCGCGAGGTCGTGGCGCGACTCGAGCAATGGCACGGGCACGACGTCGGGGGGCCCCTCCGGCACCGCGACCCGCGCGAGCTCCAGGACCCCTGCCAGGTCGGCCGCCGACCTCGTGAAGCTCACCACGACGCGTTCGCATGCCTCCGGCCCCAGCCGTTGCTGGATGTCGGCGATCGCCCGGAAGGTCGCCAAGACCTCGCGCGTCTGCGGCGATGGCCGGGACGACCGCGCATCGGCGACCTCCGCGCGGGCGCTCGCCAGCACGCTCGAATGGTGCCGCACCTCCATCGACGCCAGATGGAACCCGAACGTCTCCACCTGCCAGCGCAGGTGCTGCAGCTCGCCCCACGCCAGCCGGGGCGCGCCACCGGCCTCGAGGGAGCGTTGCAGCGTCTCGATGTCCGTGAGGAACTCGGACGGGCCGGTGTAGGCCCCGCGGGTGCCCAGCCGGGTCGCCGCGAGCCGATGGGCCGCCAGGCCCAGCTTCCGTCGGTGGGGCGCGTCGGACAGCGTCCGTCCGAGTTCGGTGGCGACCTCGGGAAGCTCGCCCGCGTCCCGATCCAACGCTCGGCGCAGCGCGCTGCTCGGCGGCACGTCCCGCTCGGACACCGACAGGGTCCGGGCGATCCGGCGGGCGGCCGCCTCCATCCCCCGGAGCGCGTGGTCGGTCTGGATGGCCATCGCGGCACGCGTGACCTCGGCGGTGACGGCCGGGTTCCCGTCGCGATCGCCCCCCACCCAGGTGCCCCACCGGAGGAACGGTGAGAACGACGGCGGCCGTGCTCCGCAACGTTCGGGATCGAGGGTGCGGTCCACCGCGCGATAGATGGCCGGCAGGGTCACGAAGATCGTCTGGTCGAAGAGGGCGAGCGTCGCACGCACCTCATCGAGCGGTTCGGGACGGGTCCGGCGGATCGGCTCCGTGCGCCACAGCCCGGCGATCTCCTCGCGGAGCCGCCGATGCACCTCCTGCTCGTCGGCGGCTCCCGTGGGCAGATCCTCGAGCTGTTCGATCAGGGCACCGATCCGCCACAGGTGCTCGACCACGGCGCGGCGCTTCGCCTCCGTGGGGTGGGCGGTCAGCACCGGCGTGATACGCAGGTCCTCGAAGGCGGCCGCATCCACGTCCAGGGCGTCGATCGAATCCTTCACCGGCTTGCCCGAACGGGCGCGCCGCGCCAGGACGCGCAGTCGCTGGCGCTCCTCAGCCAGATTCACCAACTGGAAATAACAGGTGAACGCGCGGATCACGTCTTCGGCGCGCGTCACATCGAGCTGATCCACCAGGGAGACGATCGTGGCCCGGCGGGCGGCGGTGGGCGCGCCCCGGAACGCGATCGTCGCGAGCCGGAGCGCTTCCACCTCGGCGAGCAGGGCGGGGCCGCCGCTCTCGGCGATGGCGTCTCCCAGCATCGTCGTGAGCAGGCGAACGTCACGCCGCAGCTCAGGGGAGGCGGGCCGCTCTCGGCGGCCCGTCGAAGCGGCCGCGCGGGCGGTCACGCCGTCGTCACTCCTTGAACGCGTCGGGATTCAGCAGTGTAGGCGGCCGCGTGCCGTCCAGGGCCGCGAAGACGTTCTGCACCGCCAAGGCGCCCATCGCATCGCGGGTGTCCACGGTGGCACTGCCCAGGTGCGGGATCACCACGACGTTCTCCAGGGCCAGCAGACGGGGTTCGACCTGGGGCTCACGCTCGAACACGTCGAGTCCCGCGCCGAAGATCTCGCCGGACTCCAGCGCGTCGGCCAGCGCCGCCTCGTCGACCACCGGGCCCCGGGAGGTGTTGACCAACACGGCGGTCGGCTTCATTCGCTTGAAGGCTTCGGCGTCGAACAGATGCCGCGTCTCCTCCGTGAGGTTCGTGTGGATCGACACGAAGTCGGCCTGCTCCAGGAGTACCTCGAGCTCGACGCGGCGGGCGCCGGTTTCGGCTTCGACGACGGCGGGGAGCGGGAACGCGTCGGCGTAGATCACGTCCATCCCGAAGCCCTTCGCGCGCCGGGCCACCGCCTGCCCGATCCGGCCGAACCCCACGATGCCGATCGTCTTGTGGTGCACGTCCTGGCCCAGCATCATCAGCGGACCCCAGATCCACGGCCGTTCCGCGCGCAGGAAGCGTTCCCCTTCACCCAGACGCCTCGCGGCCGCCATCAGCAGCGCGAACGCCGTGTCGGCGGTGGTCTCGGTGAGCACGTCGGGCGTGTTGGTGGCGAGCACGCCGGCGGCGGTACACGCCGCGACATCGATGTTGTCGAAGCCCACGGCGTGGTTGGCGACGATCGCCAGGTTCGGGCCGGCCGCGGCCAGGAATTCGGCGTCGACCTGCTCGGTGAGCATCGTGATGATGGCGTCGCGGCCGGCGATGACCTCTAGGAGCTCGTCCCGAGGGATGCCGAATTCGTTCTCGTGGATCGTGACGTCGGCGCGTTCGCGGAGGGTCGCGGTCGCCTCGTCCATGATCGGACGGGTCACCAGGATGTTCGGGCGTTCGCTCATAGGAAGATCCTTCCGTGCGCGTGGAGAGCCCGCAGTATGGACCGAACCGCCGGGGGAGCGGTAACCGCGAGCCGAGCACCGCGCCATCTAGACTCGTCCGTCGGATGAGTCCGCCCACCCTGGAAACCGAGCGTCTGCGCCTGCGCCCGTACGCGGACGACGGCTCCGACCTCGATGCCCTGCAGGCGGTTCTGGGAGACCCCGTGTCGATGCGCTGGTACCCCGCCCCGTTCGACCGCGACGCCACCACCCGATGGATCGACCGCCAGCTCGAGCGCTACATGGCGGACGGCACGGGGCTCCTGGCGGTGGAGGAACGCGCGACCGGCGAGGTGATCGGCGACTGTGGGCCTTCATTCCAGGACGTCGACGGCGAGTCGCTGCTGGAGCTGGGGTGGCATATCCGGGGCGACCGGCAGGGGCGGGGGTTCGCCACCGAGGCCGGCGCCGCCTGCCGCGACTGGGCCTTCGCCGAGCTGCGGCCGGCGTTCCTCATCTCGTTGATCCGTCCCGAGAACATCGGCTCGTGGCGGGTGGCCGAGAAGCTGGGGTTCGAGATCTGGCGCGGGACGATCCGCGCCGGCTGGGGACACCTCGTGTACCGGCTCGACCCGCCGCGCTGATGCTGCGGACGGCGACCGTGCGCTAACGCAGCTCCATGAGGTCGCGCAAGGCCGCCGCGATCGCCTCGCCCATCACGCGGTGGTCCTCGGCCTCGAAGTGGACGCCGTCCACGGGGCTCGACGTCACGAACGCCCCGAGGTCGAGCAGCGGCACCTGGGCGTCTTCGGCCACGAGGCGGTACGCGTCGGCGAACCCGCGGGATTCCAGCTCCGCGTGCGGGCTCTCGGCGTCCCACACCCCGAGGGCGGCGAGCGGGGGCGGCACCAGCAACAGCACCTCGGGCGACTCGCCGCCGGGTCCGGCGCCGCTCGTCGCCACCACCTCGGCCAGGGTGATCGCGCCGCGCGCCGCATGGTGCACGGACAGCGCCCCCGGCACGAACAGGTCGTTCACGCCCAGCGCGATCACCACCACATCGAGGGGCGCGTGGCTCTCCAGCGCGATCGGCAGGTACGCCAACCCGTTGCGCCCCGGATCGAACGGCACCTCGAACGCCGTGGTGCGGCCGTTGAGGGCCTCCTCGATCACGTGGACGTCTTCACCGAGTGCCCGCTGCACGACGCCCGGCCACCGCTCCCACCGTCCCAGCCGCTGTTGGGTCGAGGCCGCGTAGCCCCACGTGTTGGAGTCCCCGTAGCAGAGGACGGCGGTCACTCGACGATGTCGATGCGCTCGATCACGATCTCGTCGGCGGGCTTGTCCTGGCCGCCGGTGGCCACCTTCGACATCGCTTCCACCACGTCGTAACCCTCGGTGACCTGCCCGAAGATGGTGTGTCGCCCGTTCAGCCACGGCGTCTCGGCGACGGTCACGAAGAACTGCGAGCCGTTGGTGCCGGGTCCGGCGTTGGCCATCGCGAGCCGACCCACCTGGTTGAAGGTGGGACCGTCGGGCGGGCATTCGTCCTCGAAGGTGTAGCCGGGACCGCCCATGCCCGTGCCCGTGGGGTCGCCGCCCTGCACCATGAATCCGTCGATCACCCGGTGGAACACGGTGCCCGGGTACAAGGCATCGGACTTGGTCTGCCCATCCCGCGGGTCGGTCCATTCACGTCCACCGGTGGCGAGGTCGACGAAGTTCTGCACGGTCTTCGGGGCGTGCTCGGGCATCAGGGTGACGGTGAACGAACCCTGGTTCGTGACGATGGTGGCGTTGGGCATGGGCCAGCCTCCTGGAGGTCGGGAAGCGGCCAGTCTACCGGGCGCGGATCGAGCAGATCTGCGCGGTGTGCATCGGCAGGTGCACGTTGACCTGGGCGCCGAGGAACGCCGGATCGGTCGTCTCGATCAGGCCGTCACCGCGTTCGCGGCGTTGCCGAAGCGCTCATCGAACACCAGGGGCCAGCCGTTCGCGTAGCTCTCGCGCCCCTCGAGCGCGAGGTCGCCGAGCCGCTCCCAGCCTCGGTGTTCGAGATCGACCCGCGTCCCGCCCGCCTCGATCGCCGTGAACGTCACCTCGACCTCGGTGGGCCCGATGGGGCGGTCGTGCGGCTTCCACGCCATGACCAGCCGGGTGGGTGGTTCCCAGGCGAGGACCTCGCCCCACGATGCTCGCGCACCGTCTGAGCGCACCTCCCAGATCGCGCCGTCCTCCTCGTGGTCGAACACCACGGAGGTCACCGGGGCTCCGTCTTCATCGACAGATCGAGAAAACATGTCGAGCGGCCACCACGTGGCCATCTCGTCGGTGAACACCCGGAACGCCGTGGCCGGGTCGCAGCTGACCGTGATGGTGCGACGGATGGGGTCGATCACGGGTGCGCTCCTCCTTCAGATGGAGTGGGGGACCGTTCGGCGGCGAGTTTGAAGGCGGCGAGGGCGTCGTCCCAGAAGGTCTCCAGGTAGGTGCGGATGGCAGCAAGGCCCTCGTCGTCGATCGCGTAGAGGTGCCGGGTGCCGTCCGGACGGCTGGTGACGAGTCCCGCGCCCTTCAGGACGCGGAGGTGCTGGGAGACGGCCGGCCGGCTCACCGGGAGTTCGGCCGCGAGGTCGCCCACCGCACGTGGTCCGGTGCGGAGCTGCTCCATCACGCGGCGCCGGGTGGGATCACCCAACGCGTCGAGGGCGAGGTCGGCGGCAGAAGAGTAAGCCATCACTTACGGTAAGTTAGAGCTTACCTACCAGGCTGTCAAGCCCGGCGGATCAGGCCTGCTGCAATGCCTTCACGGCGTTCGGCACGGTGTCCTTGGGCGAGACCTTGTACCAGGCTTCGCGGATGTTCCCGTCGTGGTCGACGAGGAACGAGGACCGGATGATGCCCATGTACGTCTTGCCGTACATCGATTTCTCCCCCCACGTGCCCCACGCGTCAGCCACGGCATGATCGGGGTCGCTCAGGAGCGGGAACCCGAGTCCGAACTTCTCGTCGAACGCGGCCTGCGGCCCGGGTTCGTCCGGGGAGATCCCCACGACGTCGACCCCGAGCGAGGTGAGGTCCTCGCGGGCGTCACGGACCGCGCACGACTGCGTGGTGCACCCCGGCGTGTCGGCCGCCGGATAGAAGTAGACGAGGAGCGTGCGCCCCGCGAAATCGGAGAGCGACACGTCCTTGCCGGCTTGATCCTTCAGGGTGAACGCGGGTGCGGCATCTCCAGGCTTCAGGGTCGTCATCTCCCCATCGTACCCAGCCATGGCCGGAGCCACGGAGCCTCAAGTTTTCGGCCCCCTGCAACCGATAGCGCCCCAAAGCGCCCGCGCTTGGGGAGAACGAGAATGGGAGGCACCGGGATGCGCATTCGTCTCATGCTGCTGGCGGCGACCGTGGTGGCCGCGAGCTCGGTCGGCGTGCCGGCCGCGATGGCGGGGAACCAACACCCAGCGATCTTCGAGGTGACGGGAGAGGGGAACGGCCCGAGCTGGGGTCCCTCGACCTCCGCCGACGGACGGTACGTGGCGTTCGTGTCGAGCGCGACCAACCTCCTGGGAGGGGACCCGAGCAACGATACGAATGACGCCGACGATGTCTTCGTCGTGGACAGGACCGAGGGCACGATCGTTCTGGCCTCGCGCGATCCGGTGTCTGGGTTGCAGGCGAACGGCGCATCCAGCCACCCATCCCTGTCGGACGATGGTCGATTCGTTGCGTTCGAGACCGTGGCCACCAACTTGGTGCCTGGCGACGCCAATGGAGCGCTGTCGGACATCGTCCGCATCGACCTCGTCGACGGCACGCTCGCGCTCGTGTCCCGCCGCGGCCTCTCCGGCGTACAAGGTGATGACGGCAGCTTCGCTCCGTCCATCTCGGCGGACGGAGGGCTCGTCTCGTTCATCTCCCAGGCCACGAACCTCGTGGGCAACGACACGAACCACAAGGTCGACGCGTTCGTCCGCAACGTGGTCAGTGGAACCACCACCAGGGTCTCGACCGATTCGAACAACAAGCAGGCCAACAACGCGACGTACGCGGCTGTCCTGGCGGGCGGCGGCGGTTTCGTCGCCTTCTCCTCGATCGCGACCAACCTCGTGAGCGGCGACACGAACGGCGACCGCGACGTCTTCTTCAAGAACCTCGCCACGGGGAAGACGCTACGCGCCTCGGTGCGCTCAGACGGGCGACAGGGCAATGCGTCGTCGGAGATCGAGGACATCTCTGCCAACGGTCGTCTCATCGTGCTGAACTCGTTCGCGTCGAACCTCATCAAGAGCGATGGCAACAACCAGGGAGACGTGTTCGTCCGCGATCGCGTCGATCAAACGACGACCCGGATCTCCAAGCGTGGGAACGTGGAGGCAGACGACGACAGCTTCAACGCGTCGATCAGCGCCGATGGCGCGTACATCGTCTTCGCGACACGCGCCACCAACCTCGTGAGCGGGTCCGATGACAATGGATCGACCACGGATGTGTTCGAGTTCGATTCGGCGACGAAGGCACTGACTCGGCTCACCCAGGATGGGGAGGGGGGCGCGACCGATGCCGGGAGCTACGACGCGCAGATCACGTCCAACGGCAGCGCGGTGGTGTTCGCATCACTCGCCACCGACCTCGTGTCCGGCGACGGCAACGGAACCGATGACGTCTTCGTGCGGACATGGACGGACCTTGCTCGCACCACGTGGGCGATCGACCGGCTGAGTCTGCCTTCGCCGATCGGGTGATCGTCGCTCAGGAGCTCAGTTGCGAAGCTAGCTGGTGCGGATGCGTCACCGGCAGCTGGCAGGTGAAGCGCTCGCACACATAGGCGGTCGGTACGCCGTCAACGGCGGTCCTTCCTTGGAGGAGCGTGATGGCGGCGTACGCGGCCGCATCGTCGGTCGCCGCGACGGCGAGGACGGCGTTCGGAAGGAAGCGGACCTGGCGAACCTCGCGGACCAGCGCCTGGGTCTCTGCTGCATCGGGTGACCCGATGATCGCAACCTCGCTCACGGGGCCGACAGACAGGTCGAGCGCGCAGAGTGCGTGGCCGAACCCGGTGGGCACCCTGCCCATCACGTCCCGCACGAGGCGGAGCGCCGATCCCCCCGCCGCTTCGTACGACGCCTCACCGGTGAGGTGCGACAGGCGCAGCAGCACCTCGGCCGCCACCGAGTTGCCGCTGGGTACCGCGTTGTCCTGAAGGTCCTTGGGACGCACCACCAACGCGTCGGCGTCCGACCCGGTCACGAAGAATCCTCCGCGTTCCGTGTCGGCGAACAGCCGCAGCATGGCATCGGCCGTCTCGCGAGCAGCGGTGAACCAAGCGAGGTCATGCGTGGTCTCGTACAGCGTGAGGCACGCCGATGCGAACTGCGCATGGTCCTCGCAGAAGGCGGGACCTCCGGCCACCCCGTTCCGCCATGAGCGAAGGAGTCGTCCGCCCTCGTCACGCAGGTGCGTCGTCACGAACGACGCGCAGCGCGTCGCCGCTTCGACGTAGGAAGGTTCGTCGAACGCGCGGCCGGCTTCGGCCAGCGCTCGGATCGCCATCGCGTTCCATGCCGTGAGCACCTTGTCGTCGGTGCCTGGGTGCACGCGACCGTCCCGTGCCTCGAACAGGACGGCGCGCGCGTCCTCCACCATGGCCTCGAGGCCCGCGGGATCGAGTCCGTGCTCGCGCGCCACTGCCGAGATCGCGATCGGTCGCCACAGCACGTTCGTGCGCCCGTCCTCGCCCGCCCAGTTGCCCTCGGCCGTGGCGCCGAAGCATGCCGCCACCGGCTCGCCCACCAGATCGACCAACTCCTGCCAGCTCCACGTGAAGAACCTGCCCTCGACGCCTTCGGAGTCGGCGTCCTGGGAAGAGAAGAACCCGCCTTCGGGATGCTGCATCTCCCGCAGCAGGTACTCGACCGTCTCGGTCGCCACGCGGCGGTAGCGATCCTCGCCGGTGACCTGCCAGGTCCGCGTGTACAGCTGCACGAGCTGGGCGTTGTCGTAGAGCATCTTCTCGAAGTGGGGAACGTGCCACGCACCATCGGTCGAGTACCGGGCGAACCCCCCGCCCACATGGTCGTAGATCCCGCCCTCCGCCATGCGGTCGAGCGAGATCACCACCATCTCCAGCGCGTCGGGCACACCGCGCAGCGACTGCCGCAGGCAGAACTCCAGCGTCATCGGCTGCGGGAATTTCGGGGCCCCCCCGAACCCACCCCAGCGTCCGTCGAACGAGGGCCGCAGGGCCTGGATGGCCTCCCTGGCGACCTCCCCGGTCAGGGAGCCGTCCGATCCTTCCAGCGACCCCACGCTGGCGATGGACTCCGTGACCTTGCCGGCCTGGGCCTCGATCTCGTCGCGACGCTCATCCCATGCTTCGGCGATCCCCGTCAGCACCTGGCGGAACGACGGCATCCCCTGACGCGGCTCCGGCGGGTAGTACGTACCGGCGTAGAACGGCCGGCCGTCGGGCGTGAGGAAGGCCGACATGGGCCAGCCGCCGTGGCCGGTCATCGCCTGCACCGCATCCATGTAGATGCCATCCAGGTCGGGGCGTTCCTCCCGGTCCACCTTGATCGAGACGAAAGACGTGTTCATCAACGCCGCGATCGCCCCGTCCTCGAACGACTCGCGCTCCATCACGTGACACCAGTGACAGGCCGCGTAGCCGATCGACAGGAAGATCGGCACGTCGCGTTCGCGTGCCGCGTTCAGCGCATCCGGTCCCCAGGGGTACCAGTCCACCGGGTTGTGCGCATGCTGCAGGAGGTAAGGACTGGTCTGGTCCGCGAGCCGGTTCGCCGGGCGATCGCTCATGCCTCCAGTGTCTCGCGTCCTGTCCAGATGCACTCGGCTGCTTCAGGCCACCCACCGCCGATGCCGATGGGTGCGGGGATGAGTGAAGACATCCGGGTCTTGGTGGTGGACGAGAGCCCGGGGCTCGCGCAGGGGCTGATCCTTGCGCTGCCCCGACGCGGGCCCGTCCATGTCCTGGGTCCGGTGCCCGACGCCCCCGAAGCCCTCGCTGCGTTGGAAGAGGGTCTCGCCGACCTCGTGCTGGTCGACCTCGACCGCGACGACGGCCGGGGCGCCGAGGTGGTGGGCTCGATCCGGGACGGCTCGGGGCGGATCCGGGTCCTGGCGGCCAGCACCCAGGACGGACCCGAGACCGCGGCCACGGCGTTGGCGGCGGGAGCATGTGGGGTGCTGCCGACGGTGCGTGACCGCTCCCTGATCGACGTCTTCCGTCGCGCCGTGGCCGGCGAGCTCGTCCTGCCGGCCTCCGACCTTCCCCGGCTGGTCGACCGTCTCATGGGCAACCGCGATCGCGCCGACGGGTGGACCTCGCTCACCGGACGTGAACGGCAGATCCTGACGGCGCTCGCCGACGGTCGCTCCACCCCCGAGATCGCGCGCGAGTTGGGGATCAGTCCGCTCACGGTGCAGAGCCACGTGAAGAACATCTTGGCCAAGCTGGGCGTGCACTCGAAGGTCGAGGCCGTACGGCTCGCATGGCGCAACGGCCTGGGGTCGGCGACCCGCACCGCCTAGGTGGCCGGGGTAGCCTTCGTCCGATGACCGGCCAGGGAGCACGAGCGAACCACGAGGCGGCGGCGGCGCGCGTCGTCATCGCCGGGGCGCACCCGGTGATCCGAGAGGTCGTCCGGCGCTCGTGCATGACCGAGGGCGGTCTCGAGATCGTTGCGGAGGTCACCGACACCCTTGGATTGCTCGACGCCTGCCGCCGTGACCATCCCGACGTGATCGTCCTGGACGTCGAACTCGACGACGGCGACGGTCTCGAGGCGCTGCGTGCGATCCGTGAAGAAGGCGTCGCCGCGGGCGTGCTCGTGCTCACCGACCGCACCGACGGCGCCTCGGTACTCGATGCGCTGAAGCTCGGCGTGCGCGGCTACCTCGGCAAGGCCGACGGGCTGCGCGCGGTCGGCGACTGCGTGCGACGGATCGCCGACGGCGAGCGTCTGATCGACCCCGATCTCGAGCAGGCGGCAGTGATGGCTCTGGGCAGCTTCGCCAGGAAGGCTCGCGAAGGCTCCGAGATGGAGGCTTCGCTCACGCCTCGGGAGCAGGAGATCCTGGTGATGGTGAGCGACGGGTTCACGATGCAGCAGGTGGGCAGGCGACTCGGCATCTCCCCGCGCACGGTGGAGACCCACGTCGCGAAGCTCTACCGCAAGCTGGGCGTCCGCACGCGGGTGCAGGCCGTTTCACGCGCCGCCCAGCTCGGCTTGATCGAGCTCTGACCGGTCGCGACTGTGCCAGAAGGCGCTCACGACCTCGCCTCAACCTGCCGATAGCTTGCACGTGAACCGAACGAGCCCCGAACCCACCGCGGCACGCGCCCGCCGCCGACTCGGCGTGGTGCTGGTCGATCCGCTGCCCGTCGTGCGCGCCGGCATCGCGTTGCTGATCGACGACCGTCCCGACATGGAGGTGTTGGCCGAGGCCGGCACCGCCGCCGAGGCGATCGAGATCGTCAGCCGGGTGCGGCGCTCGCGTGTCGTGATCGTGGTGGGGCTCGGCCTCGGCGGGGAGCAGGACGCGTTCTGGTTGATCCGCACGATGCGGGAACGGTTCCCGAGCCATGCGATCTTGGGGTGCGGCGCCAACGCCGACCCCACGACGATCTCCCGGGTGTTGTTCATGGGTGCCGACGGGTTCGTGGACAAGAACATCGACCCGGTCGAGTTCCTACAGGGCCTGCGGCGAGCGGCCGATCGCGAGATGGTGCTGGCGTCCCCGACCCAGGGTTCGGTGGGTCAGATCGCCGAGGGCCTGCAGCGTCGCCGCGACTTCGACATCAAGCTCACCGAGCGTGAACGTGAGGTGCTCAGCGTGGCCGCCGAGGGCTTGACCGCGCGCGAGATCGCGACCCGGCTCGGTGTGCGGGAACGCACTGTGACCACCCACCTCGCGCGGATCTACGGCAAGCTGGGGGTCGGCAGTCGCCTGGCGGCGATCCGCCTGGCGGCCCAGTCCGGTCTCGTCACCGTCGGCGCCACGGAGTAGTTCCTACGTGGTGGTGAACGGGGTGATGTGGACCCGCACGAACACCATGCCCTCGCGGTCCTCGTAAGCGAGCTGCCAGGCGGGATCGTCACGAAGCTCGGCGATGAGCGGTCCCCAGGTCCGGCGATCGGCCACCACGCCTTCGACGCCGTACCGATCGAGGATCTCACGCCATCCGGCGCCAGCGCTCCGCACGGTGAGGTAGTCGTTCCAGACGTCGGCCGGGTAGAGCTCGATGCGGGGATCGACGAAGACCGGCGTATCCGGCGAGGCGAACGCGAACCAGGAACCCCACGGCTGCGGCACGACCACGCGTGAACCCGCCGGCAATGCTGCGGTGGTCCTGGCCAGGCCCACCGGCGCCTCCGCCAGCAACGATCCCTCGGCATGCGGTCGCCACCACGGCAGCATGACGAGCACCAGGCCCAGCAGCGCCGCGAGGACCCCGATGTTGAGTGCCCGCGACCCAGAGGGAGCGCGGTCCTCGCGCACAGGAACGTGGTCCTCGGCTGCATGCATCAGGCCGGCGACCGCCACCGGCGCCACCAACGCCCACCAGATCACGCCGCGCCTGGCGGGCAGGGCGAGTGCGAAGAAGGTGCCCAGCCACAGGAGCGTGCCCCACGGGATCGGTCGGGACGTGCGGGCCAGCCAGCCGGCGATCACGGCTGCGGTGACGAAGAACGCGATCCCCGAGAAGGTCGAGACCGACATCGGCGACCACTCGGTGATCGTGTCGCGGATCACCGAGTTCGTGCTCAGGTCTTTCACGT
>JBKPMF010000253.1:0-10942 GCA_046732015.1 Actinomycetota bacterium | reverse complement strand
GGCGCGAGCAGTGGGCGAGCCGGAAGAACATCGCGAAGGTGGAGCTCGACCGCGACCACGGCGGCATCGTGAAGCTCAATCCGCTGGCGGACTGGACGCTCGACCAGGTGTGGGCGTACGTGCGCGAGCACGAGGTGCCGTACCACGAGCTGTTCGACCACGGGTACACCTCGATCGGCTGTGCGCCGTGCACGCGCCCAGTGATCGAGGGCGAACCCGAGCGGGCCGGACGTTGGTGGTGGGAGGAAGACACCGCCAAGGAATGCGGCATCCACTGCAGCGTGGAGCTCACGGGCACGAAGTCCGATCGCGAGAAGGCCGAGGAAGCCGCGCTCGTGGCCGCACGGGAACGGGACGGGGACCACTGATGCCGTTCGGGTATCCGGTGATGCTGGAACTCTCCGGCCGGCGGTGCGTGGTGATCGGCTCGCTCGCCGTGCACGAGGGCAAGGTCGAGGGATTGCTGGCCGCGGGAGCCACCGACGTCCTCGTGGTCGCTTCGACGCCGGATGCGCGGCTCGCCGACCTGGAGGTCCTGCCCGAGGTCGTCGTGGAACGCCGGACCTGGCGGGCCGACGACCTGAACGGCGCCTTCCTCGTGGTGGCCTCGAGCGCCGACGCCGGAGAGCGCGAGGCGATCGCGCGAGAAGCCCGATGCCGCCGGGCCCTGATCAACGTCATGGACGACATCCCGAACTGCGACTGGTCCGCACCGGCGATCGTGCGCCGGGGCGAGCTGGTGCTGGCGATCGCCACCGGCGGCGCCTCGCCCGCCTTGGCGAAGCAGCTCCGCGCGGCGCTGTCGCAGGAGTTCGGCGAAGAATGGTCGGGGGTGGTCTCGGTGCTCCGCGCCGTGCGGGAGGAGACGATGCCCTCCCTGCCCAACTTCGCGACGCGGGCCCAACGCTGGAGCGACGCGCTGGACCTGGATGAAGCCGCCCGATTGGTGCGGGACGGTCGCAGCGAGGAACTCGCGTCGCGACTGCGGACCCGCCTCCTCGATCCCGAAGGCGCCCGGACATGACCACGCGCGCGGGCCGGGTGTCGCTGGTGGGCGCAGGACCAGGCGACCCCGAGCTGATCACGGTGAAGGGATCCCGCCTCCTGGCCGAGGCCGACATGATCGTGTACGACCGGCTCGCCGCCCCGTCCCTGCTGGACCTGGCGCCCGCGAGCGCCGAACGGATCTACGTCGGCAAGGAACCAGGTCGCGCCGCGATGTCACAGGCGGCGATCGGCGAACTGCTGGTCACCGAGGCACTCGCCGGTCGCCGGGTGGTCCGGCTGAAAGGCGGCGACCCGTTCGTGTTCGGGCGAGGGGGCGAAGAGCTCCTCGCCTGCGTCGAGGCCGGCATCGAGGTCGACGTGGTGCCGGGCATCACGAGCGCCGTCGCCGCAGCCGGCGCGGTGGGGATCCCGGTCACGCACCGGGGCCTCGCGCGTTCGTTCGCGGTCGTGACGGGCTCGACCGCCCACGCAGAGGACACCGTCGATCTGGCTCGCATGGCCACGGCCACCGACACGCTCATCGTGTTGATGGCCGCCGGCAAGCTCGCCGAAACCTGCGAGACGTTGATCGCGGCCGGACGACCGCCTCATGAGCCCGCCGCCATCGTGCAGTGGGCGACGACGCCGGAGGAGCGGTCGGTGGTGGGCATGCTCGCCGACCTGCCGGCGCTGGCGACCGTCGCGACGATCGGTCCGCCGGCGACGTTGATCGTGGGCGAGGTCGCGGCGCTCGCACGGTCGGCGGAGCGCACCGCTGATCGCCGCACCGCCACGACCTCCTGACACGACGAAGCCCGCCCGGCGCGGGCCGGACGGGCGTTCGCCATGGCGCTCGCCACGGGGGGACCAGGCGAGGCCGTCCGTCGCGAGGAGGGGCTGCTCGCCGCGACGGAGCGATATCGCGCTAGTTGAAGATGCTCACCCCTCCGGGTCCCACCAACAGTCCCACCACGATCAAGACGATGCCCCAGAGCACCGCGCCGCGGAAGATCGTGACGATCCCCGCGATCACCAACACCGCCGCGATGATCCACAAGATGGTGTGAAGCGAGCCGTTGTCGGCAGCGAGCATGGCTGAACCGATCTGCAACAACATGGGATTCCTCCTGGGCGCGCCCAGCGCGCCGTCGTCGAGTGTGTGTCGTCGGGGTCTTTCCCGATCCGACAGCACTTCACACCCGAGACCCGGGTGGGTGCGGTGGCGTACACAGGTGGTTCGGACCGCGGGTACGCTTGAACGTCCATGGCGACCCTCACCGCCGCGGCCGTGTCGCCGCGCCTGGCCGACGCCGCTGCGAACCGCATGCTCGCAGCCGTCTCACCCGACGGGCTCGAGACCCTGCTCGCCCAGGCTCTGGTGCTCGAGGTGGAGCCCGGCGACCTGCTGTACGAACCCCAGCAGACGGCACCCTGGGTGTTCTTCCCCCTGTCCTGCGTGGTCTCGATCATGACCGTCCTGCAGGACGGGTCAGCCGTCGAGACGGTCACGATCGGCCGCGAGGGCATGGTGGGCACGTTCCAGGCGCTCGGCGACGACCACAACCCGAACGGGCGCGCGGTCATCCAGATGGGTGGTCGGCTCCTGCGGGTGGACGCGTCCGTCTTCCGGCGCGAGCTCCAACGGAACCCGCTGCTCGCCGACGCGATCGAGGCCTACCTGCGCGCGATGCTGATCCACATCTCGCAGAGCGTGGCGTGCGGGGCGGCCCACTCGGTGAAGGAACGCCTCGCGCGATGGCTGCTCCAGACCAGCGACCGGGTCGCCAGCGACGACGTGCGTCTGACGCACGAGTTCCTCGCGCACATCCTGCACGTAAGGCGGGCATCGGTGACCGTGGCGCTCGGCGAGCTCCAGGACATGGGGCTCGTCTCCACGCGGCGGGGCGGGACCCAGGTGCTGGATCGCGACGGGCTGGCCGGACAAGCCTGCGAGTGCTACGCCCTGATCAACGAGGAGTACGCCCGGTTGATCCCCGGCGAGCCGCCGATCAGGTCGTGAGCGACCGCCCCGCGATGAGCGAACCGGAACGGCGACGCCGACATCCGGTCCTGCCGAACGCCGGACAGCTCGACGTACCACCGGAGGCGCGAGCGCCGGTCGAAGGGGAGCTGCGGGCCGAGGTCAAGGCCGACCGCGGCAGGATCCTCCTGCGCCTCGCCTTCCTCGCCGTCACGCTGATCGCGCTCTACATCCTGTGGCCGAGCCTGCTGACCGTGCTGGAGTCCTGGCCCGACCTGCTGACGCTCGATCCGCTGTGGTTCGTGGCGATGCTGGTGCTCGAGTTCGCCAGTTTCGTGTGTATCTGGGGCCTCCAGCGGCTGTCGCTGCGCACGCCGCGCTGGTTCGCCGTGGCCACCGCACAGCTGGCGGCCAACGCCTTCAGTCGCGTCGTGCCGGGGGGTGCCGCCGCAGGGGGAGCGCTGCAGTACCGCATGCTCACCGAAGCGGGCGAGCAACCCACGACCGTGGGGACCGGGCTGACCGCCGCATCCCTGATCAGCACCGGCACCCTGTTCATGCTGCCGCTGCTGGTGGTGCCGGCCGCGATCGCCGGCCGCCCCACCCCCAGCGGCCTCGCGCAGGCGGCCTGGCTGGGCGGCGTGGTCTTCGTGGTGGGCTTCTTCGTGGGCTGGCTGCTGATCACCCATGACCGGGCGTTGCTGGCGACGGGCCGGGGGATCCAACGGGTCCGCAACCTGGTGGTGCGCAAAGGGCCGCGGACCAGCGACCTCCCGGAGCGGCTCTTGGTGGAGCGCAACGAGATCCGGCATTCACTCGGCGCCAACTGGTGGAAGGCGCTGTTGTTCGCCTTGGGCAACTGGTTGTTCGACTACCTGGCCCTGTTGGCGGCCCTGGCGGCGGTCGGGTCGTTCCCGCGCCCGAGCCTCGTGCTGCTGGCCTACTCGGCCTCGATGGTGCTGGCCATGATCCCGATCACGCCCGGCGGGCTCGGGTTCGTCGAGGCGGGTCTCACCGGATTGCTGGCGTTGGCCGGCGTCAACGCCGGCGACGCCGTGCTCGCCACGCTCGCATACCGCATGGTCTCGTTCTGGCTCCCGCTACCGGCGGGCGGGGTCGCGGCGCTGCTGCACCGGCGCCGCTACGGGCATCACCGGAGCGAAGGCGTCGTGGCCTGAGCCTCAAGGGCCGGGCAGGAACGTCAGCACGTCGCGGAGGTCCGTGATCGTGGCCCCGTCCCACGCGTCGCGCTCGGGCGTGAGCATCGCGGCATGGTCGAGTTCGGGATCGACGAGCAGGTAGGGGTGCATCCCCACCGCGGCGGCGCCGGTGAGCTCGCCGTAGGCGCCGTCGCCGATGTAGACGCATCGATCGGCTGCCACGCCCAGTCGAGATGCCGCTTCGAGGTAGATGGCGGGCTCGGGTTTGCGCAGCCCTGTCTCGGAAGAGAACACCTCGGCGTCGACGAGCGCCGCGAGCTCGGTCGCCTGCCACAGCGCGGGCGTGTCGGGCGCGCACATGCTGACGAGCGCGATGGGGTACCCGCGGCCCCGCAACGTGGAGAGCACCTCGACCGCACCCACGCGGGGGTGGAACCACCGGCGGTACATCGCGCCGCGCGGTCCCAGGCCGCGCTCGATCGCGAGGTCGCTCGGCGTCAGTCCCAGGTCGGCGCAGACCGCGCGCACGTTGTCCTCCACCGTGGCGAAGCCCCCGGTCTGCCGAGGCCGGGCCGTGGCGTCCCATGCCACCCGGAAGGCATCGACGTCGGCGCCCACGGCGTCCGCCATCGCGGCCACCGACGCGTAGAAGTCGGCCTTGGAGTACTCGGGCACCAAGGTGCCGTAGAGATCGAACAGGACCGCGTCGACCGGCCCCGTCGGCGCGGGGACGCTCATCCCCGGCGCGCCCGCCATTCGTCTTCGAGGATCCCGAACATCACGAGGTCGACGAATCCCCCGTCGACCCGACCGTTCTCCCGCCCCGTCCCTTCCTCGAGCATGCCCAGGCGTTCGGCGACGGCACGGCTGCGCGCGTTGCCCGTGGCGGCGTGGAGCTCGACCCGGTGCAAGCCCAGTTCCTCGAACGCGAGCACCAGGAACCGTTCGCACGTTCGGGTCACGATCCCGCGCCCCTCGGCGTCACCGTCGATCCAATAGCCCACCTCGGCCTTGGCATCCATCGTGTCGACCCGCATGCCGGCCGTGCCGACCAGCCGTCCGTCGAGGAAGATCCCGTTGCCCTCACGGTCGTGCTCGGACGCCAACGCTCCCTCGATGAACGCGCGGGTGTCGGCGGGGCCCTTCGTCGCGGGTTCCCACGGCATCCAGGGCCGGAGGCGATCCCGGTTGCGATCGATCAGCGCGAAGAGTTCGACGTCGTCGTCGGGCGTGAGCGTGCGGACCACGATCCCGTCGCCCAGCTCCCACAGGATCGGGTTCACGGGGCAGGCGTGCCCGACGCGGCCTCGCGCTTCGCGCGCTCTTCCTCCTGCAGCACACGCCGCAACACCTTGCCGATCAGCGTCTCCGGGAGCTCGTCGCGGTACTCGATCTCCTTGGGCACGCGGTAGCCGGTGAGCCCTTGGTCGGGATCGCGGCACCACGAGGTGATCTCCTCGGCGGTGGCGGTCTCGCCGGGCTTCAGCACGATGAACGCCTTCACGCGTTCCCCGGTGGTGTCGTCGGGCAAGCCGACGACGGCACACTTGAAGATCTTCGGGTGATGGAACAGGACCGCCTCGACCTCGGTCGGATACACGTTGAAGCCCGACACCAGGATCATGTCCTTGATGCGGTCGACGATCTGGAAGTAGCCGTCCTCGTCCATGATCGCGACATCGCCGGTGTGCAGCCAGCCGTTGCGGATCACCAGGCCGCTCTCGTCCGGCCGGTTCCAGTAGCCCAGCATCACCTGCGGGCCCCTGATGCACATCTCGCCACGTTCGCCCCGAGCCACCTGGCGGTCGGGCTCGTCGAGGTCGACCAGCTTCACGTCGGTGTCGGGCAGCGGCAGCCCGATGAACCCCTCCTTGCGCTCACCGACCAGCGGGTTGGCGTGGGTGACGGGCGAACATTCGGTGAGGCCGTAGCCTTCGACCACCTTGGCGCCGCCGGTGATCCGCTCGAACTCCTGAGCCACGGCCATGGGCAACGGGGCCGCGCCCGAGATGCAGGCCTTCAGCGAACCCAGATCGTGCTTGGGGGTACGAGGGTCCTGATTCAGCGCCAGATACATGCGTGGCACGCCTGGGAACAGCGTGGGCTTCTCCTTCGCCATGGCCTTCAGCGCCATGTCGATCTCGAAGCGCGGTAGCAGGATCAGCTTGGCCGCCTTCGTCATCGAGAAGTCCATCACCAGCGTGCCGAACGAGTGGAAGAACGGCAGGGCGGCCACGATCCCGTCCTCGCCCTGGCGAACGACGTTGAGCCACGCCGAGGCCTGCCGGGCGTTCGCCACCAGGTTCGAGTGGGAGAGCATGGCGCCCTTGGACAATCCGGTGGTGCCGCCGGTGTACACCAGGGCCGCCACCTCGGTGTCGGGGTCGGCGATCGTGGCTTCGGGCGGCACGGGTCCCGCCTGCTTCATCAGGTCGGCCCACCAGCGCACCCGATGGCCCTCGGGGATGAACGGCAAGGGCGTGCCGTGCTTCTTGGCGTCCGACTTGAACTTCAGCGGGGCCAGCCACTTGATCGGGGCCGCCATGTAGTGGTTCAGCTTGACGCCGATGACCTCCTGGACGCCCGCGACATCCCGGATCTCGCCGAACCGCGCGTAGATCTGGTCGAGCACGATCATGATGCGCGCGCCGGAGTCCTTGATCTGGTGCTCGAGCTCGCGCTCGGTGTACAGCGGGTTGTTCCCCACCGCCACCGCGCCGATCCGCTGGCAGGCGAAGAACGCGATCACGTATTCGGGGCAGTTGGGCAGGATCATGCCCACGCGATCGCCCTGCTTCACGCCCAGGCCGGCGAGCACAGCCGAGAACCGCTCCACCTCCTTGAGGAGCGTCGCGTAGCTCATCCGTGCACCGAAGAACGCGAGCGCCGGACGATCGGGGAAGCCGGCAACCGCGCTGCGCAGCAACGCATACAGCGGTTCCTTCGGATACGGGGCGAGCGAGTGCGGCACGTCGGGCGGGTAGGAGGCGAACCAGGCGCGATCATCGGTCATGGGGCGCATCATCGCGGCCACTCGCACGTGCTGCAAGCCGGATAGCGGCGGCGACCGCTTCGCGGGAGCGACGATACACAGGGGGTTTGCGTCGGACCGCATGCGATGCGACCATCGGGACCAACGTTCGTTCGTCACGAGGGGGACCCATCATGAAGAGGAAGACCTTGCTCCTGCTGACCGCGCTGCCGATGGCGCTGCTGCTCAGTTCGTGCTTCGTGATGCAGGGGTTCTGGATCAATGCCAACTCCATCGTGGCGGGCGGGAAGGCTACGAAGGCCACGTTCCAGATCCACGCGCTGAAGGGCTCCGGCGACAACGCCTACCAGTTCTTCCTGATCGGCGTGGACGACGACGACGCCCTCAAGGCCGGGAAGGCCACGTGGGGCACCAACCACGTGTACGGCGGGCCCTACCCGCTGCCCGCCCAGGCTGACCTGGCCGACATCATCGGCAGCGACTGCCAGTCCAACGGCTTCGACCTGTCCGCGGTGACCGGCATCACCTGGCGCGGCTACCGGACCCCCACCGAGATCAACGACAAGAACGCCACCAACAAGGACGTCTTGATCCAGGTGGGCCTGAAGGCCGTGGCCAGCGCCAGTGCCAGTGAGCAGCCGGTGCTCGGCGTGACGGGTGCCTGGTCCGATGATGGAGACGGCGTGCCGGAAGAGAGCGACAGCTTCATCTGCACCGGCGTCAGCCAGGTCTTCGTCAACGTGACGACCTGACCTCGCATCGGGTCATCTGAGGTCGCGGCGACAGCCGCGGACCTCGTACCACGGGCGCCGGTTCACGCGGTTCGTACCATGCGTGAGCGGGCGTTCGTGTGTGCGCTCCGCCCCCGTTCCTGAGGAACCACCATGCAGACCACAACTCCGACAACCCCCATCGCCCCCGAGAGGCCGGTGAACCGGCAGATCTTCCGCCGCGGCATGCGGCTGGTGGGCTCATACGTGCGCATGCACCCGAAGCCGTTCGCGGCCTCGGTGGCCGGTTCGGTGTTGTTCGCGTTCGCCTCCTTGTGGCTCACCACGGCGTTGGCCCGCGCCACCGACCAGGTCCTCAAACCCGCGTTCGAGGGCACGCTGGACTCCTCGAAGGTCTGGATCGCCGTCGCCGGCTTGATGATCGGCGGCGTCGGGCGGGCGCTGGGCATCATGTGCCGCCGGTACTACTCGGGCGTGGCGGGCGAGCGGGTCATGGCCACCCTGCGCACGCGGGTGGCGGAGCGGTATCGCGCGCTCTCGCTCCAGTACCACCGCGAGACCCCCACGGGTGAGCTCCTGGCGCACATGGAGGCCGACGTGAAGGCCGCGGTCGACGTGTTCTGGCCGGTGCCCTTCGCGGTGGGCGTGATCCTGCTGACCGTGCTGGCGCTGGTGGCGCTGCTGCTCACCGATCCGTGGCTCGCGCTGGTGGGGCTCATCGCGTTCCCCTCGCTCGCCGTGATGAACCGGATCTTCGCCCGGCGGATGGAGGAGCCGGCCCAGACCGCACAGGAGCGCATCGGTGACGTGAGCGCGGTGGCCCACGAATCGATCGACGGCGCCCTCGTGGTGAAGACGCTGGGCCGCGAGGATGCCGAGACCCGCCGGCTGTACGCGCAGGCCGACGCCCTGCGCGACGCGCGGGTGCGAGGCGGCACGATCAGAGCCACCTTCGAGGCCGCGCTCGATGCGTTGCCCACGATGGCGATCATCCTGCTGCTCGCGGTCGGGTCGGCGCGGGTGGCCAGCGGCCAGATCACGCTGGGCGAGCTGATCGGCTTCATCGCGCTCTTCCAGCTGTTGTCCTGGCCCATGCGGTTCATCGGCTGGATCCTGGCCGAGCTGCCGCGGGCCGTGGTGGGATACGACCGCATCGAGGAGGTCCTGCGCGAACCCGTGACCGTCACGCCCGCGCGCGCGGGGATCGTCCTGCCGGACGGCCCCCTCGATCTGCACGTCCACGACCTCCGCCTGGAGTACGACCCCGCCATGCCGGTGCTGGAAGGCGTGAACTTCGAGGTGCTTGCCGGGGAGTCGGTGGCGATCGTCGGCCCCACGGGCGTCGGCAAGAGCACCCTCACCCAGCTGATGGTTCGCCTGGTCGACCCCGACACCGGCCACGTGGAGATCGGTGGCGTCGACCTGCGCGAGGTGGACGTCACGTCGCTGCGTGCCTCGGTGGCCGTGGTGTTCCAGGAGAGCTTCCTGTTCGCCGACAGCGTTCGATCCAACATCGCCCTCGACTCGGGCGCCGATGACGATGAGGTGATCCGCGCCGCCAAGATCGCGGCGTGCGATCGGTTCATCCGTGCGCTGCCGAAGGGCTACGACACGATCGTCGGCGAACGAGGTCTCTCGCTGTCGGGGGGCGAACGTCAGCGGGTGGCGCTGGCCCGGGCGTTGGTGCGCAAGCCGCGGCTGCTGATCCTGGACGACGCGACCAGCGCCGTCGACCCCTCGATCGAGGCCGAGATCCTGGGGGGACTCAGGCGCGAACTCGCCACCACGCTCGTCGTGGTCGCCTACCGCCTTTCCACGATCAGCCTCGCCGACCGCGTGATCTTCCTGCGCAGCGGCCGGGTGGAGGCCACCGGCTCGCATGCCGAGCTCCTGGCCACCCAGCCCGGGTACGGCGCGATCATCCGAGCCTACGAGCGGGGTGAGCGCTGATGGCCGCCGAACTCGCACGGTTGCGGGGCGACGACGGCGAACTGCCCGTGCCCGAGGAGTTGAAAGGCTCGTTCGGCGTGCTCCGGCGCGGCGTGCGCGAGAGCCCCGAGCTCCGCAAGGGCCTGGGCTTCACCTTGGTCGTCTCGCTCGGCGTCACGGTGGTCTCGCTGGTGACCCCGGTGCTGGTGCAGCAGGTGTTCGACAAAGGCTTCACCCCCGAGTTCCGGCCCACGTTCGTGTACGGCATGTGCGCGGCGGCCTTCCTGCTGGTGCTGGTGGCGTTCCTGGCGGCCCGTACGGCGGGCAAGCGACTGGTCCGCACGTCCGAGGAAGCCCTGTTGAACCTGCGCGTACGCACGTTCGCCCACATCCACCGGCTCTCGATCGCTGAGCAGTCCGAGGAGAAGAGGGGGGTGTTCGTGGCGCGCGTCACCGCCGATGCCGACTCGCTGCAGCAGTTCACCGAGTACGGCGGGATCGCGTGGCTCATCTCGTTCGTGCAGGCGTTCGGTGCCCTTGCCCTGATGTTGATCTACTCCTGGCAGCTCTCGATCGTGGTCGTGCTCTTGATGGTGCCCCTGGTCACGATCATGGGCTCGATGCAGGCGCGGCTGTCGGCCGCGTTCGACGCTGCACGAACCCGCGTGGGCGAGATGCTGAGCGAGGTCTCCGAGAGCGTGATGGGCGCCGCGGTGGTCCGAGCCTACGGTTTGGACGACACGATCCACGCCCGGGTGACGGGCGCGATCGGGCGCCGGTACGACGCCGAGGTGAAGGCCCACCTGCGGGCCGCCACCCTGTGGCCGATGTCCAGCGTCTTCTACGCCCTCACGCTCTCGGTCGTGGTCGCGGTGGGCGCGTTGTTCGGACCGGAGTGGGGGCTGACGTTCGGCACGGTGACCGCGTTCCTGTTCCTGGGCGACGTCTTCCTGGGTGTGTTCGAGGACCTGCCCGAGATCTACGCTGAGACCCAGACCGCGATCGCGGGCTGGCGCAAGATCCTGGCGGTGCTCGACCTGCCGGTCGAGATCGAAGAGCCGACCGACGGGGTTCGCCTGCCCACGCACGGCGCCCTCGACGTCGCCGTGCGCGACATGACGTACGCCTACCGTGACGGCAAGCCCGTGCTGCACGACATCGA
>JBKPMF010000252.1:0-17861 GCA_046732015.1 Actinomycetota bacterium | reverse complement strand
GCTCAGGCGGGCGGTGGCGCGCCGGGTCCGGGTGATGAGGCCCGCGCGCTCGAGCACCTTGAGGTGGCGCGAGATCGCGGGCTGCGACATCTCGAACGGCGCCACCAGTTCGGCGACGGTGGCCTCGCCCTGTGTGAGGCGGGCCAGGATCGAGCGGCGCGTGGGGTCGGCCAGCGCCCCGAACACCGCATCGAGTTGATCATCCGTCGTCGCTGTGACCATGGATAACATCTCCCTTATAGAACAAGAGAGTTATACATCGTGATGAAGGACACGTCAACCGGGGCGACGAAGGGAGTACCTCAGGATGGGAGTGGTCGTGCGCGGTGCGACAGGTGCGCGACCAGCAGGACGACACACGTGGCGATCCCGATCGGGATGCCCGTCATCACGAAGCCGCCGAACGGCACGCCCACACCGTGGAGGGCAGCCAGGAGATCGATCCGACGAGCGTCGTTCGCGGCGTCGTAGCCCGCACCGCCCAGCGACTCGACGAACGAACCGAACGCGGCCAGAGCCAGCAGCGTCAGCACCATGCCGCGGAACAAGGCCACGCCCGAACCGGGAACCGGATGCCAGCGGAACGCGAGCGCGGCGAACAGTGCCAGGCCGATCACCCCGGTGAGCAGATGGAACACGGCATGTCCTCGCGCGTCACCGACGGCGACGAAGGCCGCGGCGCCGATCGCGGCGATGCCCAGCATGGCGTCGATCGTGAAGACGATGCGCGCGAGCCGGTCGCCGCGAGCCGGGTCACGGGGGCCGTCGCCGCGGCTGCGTGCTCGTTCCAGGCCGATCACCAAGAGCACGGCGCCCACCGCGAGCAACCCCAGCGTCGCCAGCGGGAACGAGGATGACCCGGCGAGCGCCGTCGAGGCCCCGACCAGGAGGCACACGCCTCCCCCGGCGATGAGCACCCGGTCCGATCGCATGGTTCGATCGTGCGCGGGGCGAGGCTGTCACCGCGACCGGGAGAACACCTCTCCTAGCAGGGTGGAGGCACCACCGACCCGTTCACCGAGTGGTCACCCAGCACCCCTCCACAGAACTTCGACGACGCGCTAGGTTGGAAACCCGAGGCCAGGGAAGGGGAAGCCGCATGGCACAGGCCACCGGAAGCAGCAAGCCCGACACCATCGTGATGGTCCACGGACTGTGGATGACTGGCCGGAGCTGGGAGCACTGGAAGGAGCGGTACGAGGCCCGTGGGTACACGGTACACACGCCGGGCTGGCCGGGGTTCGACGTGGAGGTCGAGGCGTTGAATGCCGACCCGTCGCCGCTGAAGGATCTCCACGCCGACGGGGTGATCGATTCGTACGAGGCGTTCATCAAAGGCTTGCCGACCTCGCCCATCATCATGGGCCACTCGCTCGGTGGCGCCATGACCCAGGTCCTGTTGAACCGTGGCCTGGGCTCCGTCGGTGTCGGCGTCTCGGCCGCCACGGTGAAGGGGGTGCGCGATCTGCCGTTCTCCACGTTGAAGGCCGCCGCGCCGGCGCTGAACCCGTTCAAGCGTGGCAAGCCCGTGCCGCTCACGGAGAAGGAATTCCACTACGCGTTCGCCAACACCACCACGATCGAAGAGTCGAACGAGTGGTACAAGCGCTACTGCATCCCGGCAGCTACAGGCGTGCTCGCGGACATCGCGCTGGCCAATCTGCACCGGAACCCGCCAACCGAAGTCGACTTCGCTAAGGAAGGGCGCATCCCGTTGTTGTTCCTCGGATTCAGCGAGGACCACGTGGTGCCGCCCAAGGCCACGATGCACAACGAGCGCAAGTACGACGACGCCGTCTCGATCACCGAGTACCACGAGTTCGCAGGCCGTCCCCACTTCCCTGGAGCGCAGGGATGGGAAGAGGTCGCCGACTACGCGATCGACTGGGCCGAACGGCACGCCGGGCTCACCGTGGCCGACCACGACGCCGCCGGCGACCCGCAGGAGTAGCACCACCACATCCGTTGCCCGCATGGCAGGAAGGGGTTGGGACATGGCTGAGCACCCGAACGTCGCGATGGTGAGCGAGATGATGGGCGCCATGGATCGAGGGGATGTCGCCTTCCTGGAGGACCACACCTCCGACGACATCGTGTGGCACACCGGCGGGAACAGTCGCGCCGCCGGCACGCGCCGAGGCAAGGACGAGGTTCGCCAGATGATGTCCGCGGTGACCGGCGACTCGATGAAGGTCCAGAACCACGCCATCATCGGCGACGACGATCACGTCGTGGTGCTCGGTACCGCGAACGTGACGGCGCCCAGCGGCAAGAGCGCGGAGTACCACTTCGTCAACGTGTTCCACGTCTCGGACGGCAAGATCACCGAGGCCTGGGGCCTGGCCGAGAACGACGCGGTGACCGATCCGATCTGGGATGAGTTCGCGTAGCGGCGTCAGCGGTCTTGACCGGCTCACCGACTGGGGTGTAGTCCTTCACATGGCTGCCCGCCGAGATGAACCATCACGTTAGGGGAGGCTGAACATGCCGGAGTTCATGGACGTGCATCGCGGGATGGAAGGCATCACGCCGGAAGGGCTGATGGAAGCCCATCGCGCCGACCTGGCGATCCAGGACGAGGAGGCCGTGGACTTCAAGCACGCATGGGCCGACCCCGCGACCGGTCTCGTCTGGTGCTTGTCTGAGGCGCCGAACAAGGAAGCCGTCATGAAGATCCACGATCGTGCCGGCCACCCCACCGACGAGGTGTATCCGGTCCCCGTGCAAGCCTGACCTCGGGTCGGGACCTGGACTAGGCCGTCGCCGAGCAGACGGCGCGTACGAGGACGTCTCGCACGTCCACGTACAGATCCGGCAACGACTGCGGCGTGATCTGGCGGGTCATCGCCACCACCGCCGAGCGACGCCCCGACCGGGTGGCCGCGAAGAACTGCGTGAACCCGAAGGTGTTGCCGGTGTGCCCGAGCATCACGCCGCAGCGGGTTCGGTACCGGAAGATGGCCAGACCGGCCCGGTTCTGCCCCGGCCCGGTGGGCTCGGAGCCGCCCTCAACGAAGGCGAACTGCGCGTCCTGGGTGTCGGCGTCGAAGAGTCGTCTCCCGACGTATCCGCGGATGAACCGGTTCTGATCGAGCGGTGTCGACACGATGCCGCCGGAGGCCCACGCCCAGCCCGCGGCGTTGAAGTGGGTCACGTCGTGGGGAGGGTCGCCGTCATCCCATTGGTAGCCCCGCATGAACGGCTGGGGCATCGCGTCACCTCGCGGCAGGCTCGTCCCGGTCAGCTGCAACGGATCGGTGACCAGCTGCGACAGCGATCGTTCGTACCGCTCGCCGGTTGCGGCCTTCACCATCAGCCCCACGACGATGTTGTCGGAGTTGGAGTACTCATACTCGCTGTCCGGCGTGAACCGCAGGTCCTGATGCCTCACGTAACTGAGCAGCTTCCGCGGTGACGGCGCGTCATGACGGCTCGCGAGGAACGCGTCGACGAACGCCGACGAACCGGTGAAGTCAGGGATGCCGCTCGTGTGGTGGAGCGCCTGCGCCAGAGTGACGGGGTGCCAATCCGGATTGGTCCAAGGCAGCAGCTCGCCCACCGTGTCGTCCAGCGACATCACGCCGTCCTGCACCAGCGACAGGGCGACCGCGCCGCTGTAGGCCTTCGCGGTGCTCGCGATCCGCATGTGCATCCACGGACGCATGGGCGCTCCTGTCTTCAGGTTGGAGACCCCTGCGCGGAAGATCAGGATCCTGTCGCCACGTTGGATCACCGCGATCGCCCCCGGCGGACCATCGGGCCGGGCCACCAACGCGTCGATGCCCGACTGCAACCGGCGATCGGCGTAGTCGCGTCCTGTCGTCGCCTGGACCGGAGAGGCGGTCGCCAACAGTCCCAGGGCGACAGCGAAGCTGAGGAGCTTGCGGGCGGGGGAACGCATCACATCCACTCTATGAGCGGCGTTCCGGCCCGGTCAAGCGGCGAAGATCGCCCTCAACCCGTCGCTCCGTCCGTTCGACGCGGCGTGAACTCGTCGCAGGTGTCGCCGGCGTGGATCACGCCCCGGACGTAGCGGCATCCGCCCACCGACAGCCGGGGGAACATGAACTTGCACTCCGCGCACCGAACCGTCGGCTTCGGAGCCGGGCGGTAGTTCGCGGACTTCTTCGACAGACCTTGCACCGTGGGCATCGGATCGCTCCTCGCCTCGAACCGCTTCGTCGAGGTCGAGCCTACGCCGTCGCCTGCATGAACATCCAGCGATGACCCTCGAGATCGGCGGCGTTGTACAAACGTCCGTACGGCTCGGTCTTCGGCTCGCGCAGGATGGTGGCACCGGCCGCCCTCGCTCGCTCGCAGTGGGCGTCCACGTCGGCGACGGTCACATGCACGCCGTTCACGATGAACGGCACCTGCGACCAACGTGCCGCGTAATCGCAGTGTTCCGCATGGTGGGCAGGGCTCTCGTAGTCCTCACCCGGCCACCCCAGGTAGACGAGTGCCCCGTCGAGCTCGAGCTCGGCGTGCGTGACGCGACCGTCGTCGTCGGCATATCGCTCACCGACCTCCCGGAACCCGAACGCGCCGGTCAGCCAATCGACCGCCGCCGCGACGTCCTCGTAGGACAACATCGGGATCGCTGCTCGCTCGTTCATGAAGGCACCGTACTCCGATGGCCTCGGGTTCAACCCGGGATGGCGTACGTCAGGTGGGCCGCGGTCGAGGAGACCCGCACCGACGTCTGCACCAGCTCATGACGGCGGGCACCCTCGAACAGCGGCGTGCCGCCGCCGAGCACGATCGGCGAGAGATGGAGATGGAGTTCGTCCACGAGGCCGCCGTCGACGCACTGTCGAACCACGTCTGCGCCACCCATGACGACCACGTCTCTGTCTCCCGCGGCCGCTCGGGCGTGCTCGAGCGCGGTTTCGAGCCCGTCGGTCTCGAACGAGAACCGCATGTCGAGTCTGACGTCATCGGGCGCGGAGTGCGTCACGACGAAGAAGGGTGGCGTTGCCGCGAGGTTCGCGCCGTATCCCATCTCATCGTTCCAACCGTGCGGTCCGTCCACGATGTCGAACAGGCGCCGGCCCATCACGACGGCTCCTGATGCTTCGGTAGTGTTCTTGAGTTCCTGGACATCGACCTCGTCGTCGCTGTCGATCGCCCAAGTGTGCAGCGGCTCTCCTCCGTGGCCTAGGCCGTGTGAGAGGTCAGGCTCGGGGCCGGTCACGAATCCGTCGAGGGACATCGAGATGTCGGCGATGACGTTGGTCATGGGTGGCGCTCCTTCCGACACGCGGTCCGCGTGTTCTTGCGACCTCGTACCCCGGCGACGGGCCGCCGAAGCATCGAGCCGCCCTAGACTTCATGGCGTGGCGATACAGGAGCCGAACCTGCGGATGGCCACCGTCGATGACCTGGCCGCGATGGAGATCCTGATGAAGGACTCGATCCTCGGCCTGTTCCCCGCGGTCTACACGGACGAACAGACCCGTTCGAGCGCCGAGTTCATCGGCGTCCCGGATCGGATGCTCGTGGAAGACGGCACGTTCTTCGTGATCGAGGCCGACGACGAGCTGGTGGCATGCGGAGGGTGGAGCCGGCGCGACAAGCTCTACACCGGTTCGGGCGGATCAGTGACCGATGCACGGCTCCTGGATCCGGCGACCGAGCCCGCCCGTGTGCGGGCGATGTTCGTGCGTTCGGACTGGACCCGCCGCGGACTCGGCACGATGATCCTCGAAGCGTCGGAGGCCGCCGCGGCCGCCGAAGGCTTCCGCTCGCTCTCCCTCATGGCGACCGAGTCCGGGATCCCGCTCTACCGACGCTACGGGTTCACGCTCGTCGACCGAGCACAGGTGCCGATGCCCGACGGGTGCTCGATCACCTGCACCGCGATGGAGAAGCCGATAACCACCTGACGGCCTCGACGGTCGGCATCGATGTGCGAACCTGCTGTGCATGGGGATCACGCAGTACTACACGGCAACCACCATCGACGGGTTCATCGCTGACCCGGACAACTCGCTGCGCTGGCTCTTCGAGGTGCCGGCGGGCGACGACGAGGTGGGGCATGAAGTGCGGTTCGCCGCGTTCATGGCCGACGTCGGAGCGATCGTGATGGGTTCGACCACCTTCGAGTGGGTCATCGAGCACGAGCAGCTCCTCGAGCATCCGGAGAAGTGGCGCGCGTTCTACGGCGAGACCCCGACCTGGGTATTCACCCATCGCGACCTGCCGAGCTTCGAGGGTGCGGACATCCGGTTCGTGCAGGGCGACGTTCGACCGGTCCACGAGGCGATGGTCGACGCGGCAGGCGACAAGAACACCTGGATCGTCGGCGGTGGAGAACTTGCGGGGCAGTTCGCGGACGCGGGGTTGCTCGACGAGGTGCAGCTGAGCATCGCGCCGGTGACGCTGGGCGCAGGCGCGCCGCTCTTGCCGAGACGCCTGCTCGCGTCCGACCTCACGCTGATCAACGTGGAACGGCAGGGGCAGTTCGTGTCCGCGACCTACCGGGTCGGGGGTGCCTGAGTCACTCGGCGCCGAAGCGACCGCGGGCATCCTCCGGGAGCAAGGGCGTGTACCCGAGGTGCATCGTGCCGTTGCGGAAGCGACGCTCGTCCAGCAGTTCGAGGTCCAGCCGGACGTCGTCGGGAAGCCAGGAGGTGCCACCGCCCACGATCACCGGAACGAAGAGCACCTGGAACCGGTCCACCAATCCTGCACGGATGGCGTCGGCAGCCAGGCCTGGACCGCCGATGCTGATATCCGCGCCGGCTGATGCCTTCATCTCCCGGATCGCGTCGGGATCGAACTCCGGCTCGAGCCGTGTCCGCTCGCTGCGAACGTCCTCGAGCGTGGTGGAGAACACCACCTTGTCCGCAGCGCGCCAGATCCGCTGGTAGTCCTGCAGGTAGGGCGCCTGGTCCGCGAGATCCATCGTCTCCCAGGCCACCATCACCTCGTACATGCGACGCCCGTACAGGTAGGTCCCGACCGGTCGTTCCAGGTCGTTGACGAACCTGTGCACCTCATCGTCGGGCTCGGCCCAGTCGAAGTTCCCGTCGCGGTCGGCGATGTAGCCGTCCAGCGAGGCCTGCACCGAGTAGATCAGGTCAGCCATGGGTGAAGGTCCTACACGTGCGGATCCGGCGCCCACCCGGCGCGTTGGACCGACGACGTGAGTTCGCCCGTCGTGCAGGTGCCACCGTCCTGCGGATAGCTCATCTCCAGCGTTCCTTCACCGTGTCGCCACCGCAGGGTGCCGGCGACGAGATCTCCGCTCTCGGTGATCGCGAACGAGCGGTCGGGGTCCAGCCGGCGACCCGGGTAGGCGACCCAGGAGATACCGACCTCGTCACCGTCGCCCTCGTCGCACGTGAACGCCAACCGTTCGAATCCGAGCTTGCGCAGGAAGAGCCGTCCGTTGTCGCGCCGTAGGACGCTCGCGACGACCGTGTCCCCGGTCGAGAGTTCGCCGCGGTACTTGATGATCCCTGCGGCCGACGCGGAGGCCGGAAGGGCGATCAGCAGCAGCAACGCCATGGCCAGGCCGACCGTGGCGCGTCGCGGGAACGTTCGGTCAGTCTTGGGCTGCATGCGACGAGGGTACCCCCGCCGGCGCCGGGAACGGGTCTCTGAACGTGAACGCCGTCGCCGAAGGACCGTGCTGCCGGAGGTGCGCGAGGCGCGCCTCCGCTTCAGCGAGCGTGGGGGTCGAGCCCGCCGGGATCCACCACAGCGCACTGATGAGTTGCGGCATCGATTCGAACCATTCCTTGCGACGTCGCAGCACGTCGGCGTGCCCGCTCCGGTAGACGAACTCGCGCAGCGATCCGATTGAGCTCCAGACCGACATGTTGACGATCAGCCGGTCATCACCGAACGCACGGATGCCGGTGGCGTCGCCGTCTTCGGTCTGCAGTCGCCACACGAATCCGGGCGCCGCGTCGGCGAGCGCATTGACCGGTTCCAGCCGTTCGACGAACCCGGCCAGCTGTTCGGAATCCAACGGTGCCTGAGGAAGCGCGATGTTCACCTGCGCGAGGTGATACCCGTCGATCTCGCCCATCGCGCGAACCTAGCATCCGGGGCAGCGTCAGACGCTGGTGTCGGGGCGCTGGAGGCCCGAGGCCCGCTTGAGATTGCGCCGCCGAGCGTCGGCAACCTAGACTCGCCCGACGGCGGCCCGGTGGGGACGGGCCGGATGCATCCGACGGAGGAAGCACGATGATGCGGAGATCCTCATCGGTGGTCGTGGTTGTCACGATGCTCGCCTCGATGCTCCAGGTCGCGATGCCCGCAGCGCACGCACGGGGCGGCGCACCCACCTACTACCTCGCGCTCGGTGACTCCCTCGCCGCGGGCTTCCAGCCCGGCAAGGGCGAGACGCCCGGCTACGTCGGGATGCTGTGGCGCAGCGTCCGCACCGACCAGATCTCCTCGCTCGAGCTCCGCAACGTCGGGTGCTCGGGCGAGACGAGTGGCTCCCTGATCACCGGCAACCATTCGCCCTGCCACTACGCGGCGGGTTCACAGCTGAACGCCGCGGTCGACTTCCTGGAGGCGCATGTGGGGGAGGTCGCGTTCGTCACGATCGACATCGGTGCGAACGACATCGTGCGTCAGTGCTTCGGCCCCAGCGGCCTGATCCCCACCTCGTGCGTGACGGATCTGCGTCCCGGACTCAAACACCGCGTGCACGCCATCGTGGAGGCGTTGGCGACGGCGGCGCCCGGTGTGCCGGTCGTCGCCATGAACTACTACAACCCGTTCCTCGGCCTCTGGGGCTTGATCCCCGGAGGCCGCGCGGTGGCGCACACCGATCAGCGCGCCTGGACGGTGTTGAACGATGCGCTCACGAGTGCCTACGAACACGCCGGTGCGACCGTCGCCGATGTGGCGACGACATTCCGGATCGACGACTTCGACCACACCGTGGCGGTGCCGGGTCAGGGCCGGGTACCGGTGAACGTCGCGCTCGCATGTCGATGGACCTGGTTCTGCTCGGCGAGGCATACGTTCGACGTGCACGCGCACCGGACCGGCTACCGCAAGATCGCGACCACGTTCCACCGGGTTCTGAAGCCGTTGCTCCAGACCTAGCGGTGGACGGGCTCTCATGAGCACCACACCTTCTTCACGAGCATTGGTCCTCGGTGGCGGTGGATCGACAGGCAACGCGTGGCTGCTCGGCGTCATCGCGGGCCTGTTCGATGCCGGGCTGGACGTGACCACAGCCGACCTGACCATCGGGACGTCGGCCGGCTCGACGGCCGCGGCCCAGATCGCCGGCGCGGTCCCGACCGAACTGCTTGCCGCGATCCTTGCGTCGGCGCCCCCGCAAGGGACCCGTCCGGCCGGATCTGACCGAGGACGCGTTCCCAACAGGTCGGTGACGGATCACATGGAGCGAACGAGCACGATCATCGCCGCATCGGAGGATGCCCCGGACATGCGCCGCAGGATGGGCGCGGCGGCGCTCGACATGGATGCGGCGTCGGACGGCTCCTGGCGAACGCAGTGGCGTGCCACCGTCGCTTCGCGGCTGCCCAGTCAGCGCTGGCCGCAGCGACGGGTGCTCATCACGGCGGTCGATGCGCAGAGCGGTGAACCGGTCGTGTTCGACCGCGACTCCGGCGTCGACCTGGCGGACGCCGTCGCCGCCAGCTGCGCCAGCGGCCTTCCCTACAAGATCGGGGACAGTTGGTACATCGACGGCGGCTACCGGAGGAACGAGAACGCCGATCTGGCAGCCGGATATGAGCGGGTGCTCGTCCTCTCGCCGTTCGGCGGCAGAACACGGATGCCGTTGGAGTGGGGCATGCATCTTGCCGCTCAGGTCGACGAGCTACGAGCACAGGGCAGCAGCGTCGAAACGATCGTCCCGGACAGCGACGCCCAGCACATGTTCGGCGTCGACGCGATGGATCCGTCGCTGCGGCCGCCCGCCGCTCGGGCCGGTGACACCCAAGGCAGAGCCCTTGCCGAGCAACTCACCGGCTTCTGGCGCTGACGCTGTCGACGATCCGCCGCGTCGCGAAGCCGTTTGATGGCGGCCCTGACAGGGCAAGGCTTCGAGCATGAGCGATCCCAGCCGAGATCCGGGGCGGACCTTCACGGCTGCGGACCTGGTCGAGGAGACCGGGGTCACGTTGGCCGAGGTCAAGTGGCTGACGATGATCGGTGTGCTGCATCCGTCCTCGCCGGACCGGTTCGGCCCCGGTGACGTCTTCCGCGTGAAGATGATCGCCGCGATCCTCGATGCCGGCTTCACGACCGAGCAGGTCAGTGGGGTGGTCGCGGAGGGCAAGCTCAACCTCGATCACGTCGACAACTACGTCGTGGTCGATCCGTCGCCGCGGTCCGACCGAACCTTCGAGATGTTCGCCGCCAGTCTCGGCGAAGGTCCTGCAGCGGCGATCCCCGGCCTCTACCGGATGCTGGGGCTTCCGGAGCCCGATCCAGATGCGCCGATCGACCGCATGGAGGAGATGATGTGGCGGACGTTCTTCGACGGATGGGGTCTGGCGCCCGACGACGACACGATGTTCCGCGCGGCTCGTCTGGTCGGAGACGGAACCCGCGACAGCGCGTTGGGGTGGGGCAAGCTGTTGGAGGAGCAGCTCGCCGGCCCGGCTCGCGACCGGTTCTACCGAGGTGAGGTCGATCGCTTCCCGCCGGAGGTGGTCGACGCCGTGGGAAAGGTGATCCGGCTCGTGCCGGTGATGATGCGTTGGCTGGTGCAGCGCTACATCGAGCAGCAGGTGGTCGGCGGCATCGTCGACGGCTTCGAGTCGCTCCTGGCGGCGAGTGGCATGGTCCCGTCGCCGGAAGCGCCGCCCCCACCGGCGGTGGTGTTCGTCGACATCGCCGGCTACACGCAGCTCACCGAGGAGCAGGGCGATGAGGTCGCGGTCCGGCTCGCAGCCTCGCTGCAATCGCGTGCCGAGGCCGTGGCCGCCGCGCACGACGGACGGCTGATCAAGCTGATCGGCGACGGCGCGATGCTTCGCTTCGACGACGCGCAGCGCGGGGTGTCCGCAGCATTGGAGTTGGTGGAGACGCTGGATGACGACCCCGGCATCGGCGCGCACGCCGGTGTCCACGCGGGACCGGTCGTGGAGCGTGATCGCGACCTGTTCGGTCGCACGGTGAACCTCGCCTCCCGGATCGCCGATGTCGCGTCTCCCGGCGAGGTCGTCGTGAGCGAAGACGTCGCCGTCACCGTGCAGGACGACCCCGCGTTCGAACTCGAGCCGATCCAGGCCGTGTCGGTGAAGGGCGTCGCCGAACCGTTGCCGTTGTTCCTCGCCACCGCTGGCTGAACCGTAGAGTGGCACCTCCGACCGAGGGGACGCCGCGATGACGACACCAGTGACGACGGACACCGTGCCGGTGAACGGGCTCGAGATGTACTACGAGACCTACGGCGACGGACAGCCACTCGTGCTGCTACACGGCGCCTTCTCGGCGATCGATTCGTCGTTCGGCGCGCTGATCCCGGGTCTGGCCGAAGGTCGCAAGGTGGTCGGGTTCGAGTTGCAGGGCCACGGGCGTACGGCCGACATCGACCGTCCGCTAAGCAACGAGGCCATGGCCGACGACGTCGCCGCCGCGATCGACTCCCTGGAGCTCGGTCCCGTCGACCTTTACGGCTACAGCATGGGGGCGTTCGTGGCGCTGCTGGTCACGCTTCGCCACCCGCAGCTGGTGCGCAAGCTCGTGTTCATGTCAGCCACCTACACGATGAGCGGCGTTCATCCCGGTCTGATGGAGGGTCTCGGTGAGATGACCCCGGAGATGATGTATGGCTCGGAGTGGCACGAGGAGTACATGCGGATCGCGCCGCGCCCCGAGGACTTCGAGACGTTGTTCGCGAAGAAGACGGCGATGGACCGGGGCTACCAGGACCTGCGGGATGAGGACATCGCCGGGATCGAGGCCCCGACGCTCTTGATCATCGGCGACTCCGACCTGGTGCGTCCGGAACACGCCGTGGAGATGTTCCGCCTGCTCGGTGGCGGGGTGTTCGGTGACATGCCGCCCGGCATGCCCGTATCGCAACTCGCCGTGATACCGGGCGCGTCGCACGTGTCCATCCGGTTGCGCGCCGACCTCCTGGTGCCCATCGTCACGACGTTCCTCGATGCCCCGATGCCGGAGCGCGACTGACGGCTCAGGCGACCGGTTCGAGGACGAACACCGGGATCTGCCGGTCGGTCTTCTTCTGGTAGTTCGCGTAGTCGGGCCACGCTTCGACGGCCCGATCCCACCACACGGTCTTCTCGTCGCCGGTGACCTCACGCGCGGTGTAGTCGCGCTTGGTCGCGCGGTCCTGCAACTCGACGTGCGGGTTCGCCTTGAGGTTGAAGTACCAGACTGGGTGCTCCGGGGCGCCGCCGAGCGACGCGACCACCGCGTAGGTGCCGTCGTGTTCGACGCGCATCAGCGGGGTCTTGCGGAGCTTGCCGCTCTTCGCCCCGACGGACGTCAGCACGATGATGGGGCGACCCTTCATGTTGCCACCCTTCTCGCCGTTGGTCGCCTCGTACTTCTCGACCTGCTTGCGCGCGTATCGGGCTTTGCTGGGTTCGTACTCACCGGTCAGTGGCATGTCGGTCTCCTTACCCGTCCGACGCGGCCTTCGCTCGCTCCAGGCCGTCGAGCATGAGGTCCAGGGCGAACTCGAATTCGAACTGGTCGTCGCAGCCCGGCCCGACCACTGACTGGCCGTCGTGGGAGACCGTGAGGAACAGTTCGTAGATCGAGGGGTAGACGTCGGCCATCTGTCCCCACATCTCCGCCTCTGCCGCCGGGTCGGTGTCGGCGCTGTCGTTGAACAGCTCCTGCGAGAAGCCCATCAGGCGACTGCCCATCGCGTGCATCGCGTGGTGCGTGAGGTCCATCGAGAACCCGCCGTCGCGGAACATGCCGATCATCGAATCCATGTAGGCGAGCACCGTGGGGGTCGGCTCGGTGCGTGACTCCATCACGCGCGACGCCCATGGGTGGCGGAGGAGCGCGCGTCGCGCCGACAGGATCCGTTCGCGGATCGCCGCCTTCCACCCGAGCTCGGTGGCGGGTGGATCGATCTGCGCGATCACGACGTCGATCATGCCGCCCAAGAGTTCGTCCTTGCCGGCGACGTGCTTGTAGAGCGCCATGGGCACGACGCCCAACTCCTGCGCGATCTTCCGCATGCTGACGCCCTCGACCCCGTCCCGGTCCGCCAAGGCGACGGCGGTCTGCAGGACTCGCTCCCTGCTCAGGGGCAGTCGGGGAGCGGCCTCGTCGATCTGCGTCGCCATGCGGCCAACCTTCTCTCATGGGGCGCCGCCGCGCCCAGGACTTGACAGGTGTACGCCGTACACCTATGGTACGTTCATTGAGTGTACGCCGTACACCGCCTACGAACACCGAGAAACACGGAGGAGATCCCATGAAGGCGATCGTGCAGGATCGGTACGGCACCCCCGACGTCCTGGAGTTCAGCGACATCGACGAGCCCGTGGTCGGCGAGGGCGATGTGCTCGTCCGCGTGCGCGCCGCCGGTTGCGGCCCCGACGTGTGGCACTTCATGACCGGGCTGCCCTACTTCGCGAGGCCGATGATCGGGTTCCGTGGGCCGAAGGTGCGCGTCCGCGGGTGGGACCTGGCCGGCACCGTTGAGGCGGTCGGCGCCGGCGTCACTCGCTTCAAAGCCGGTGACGACGTCATGGGCACGTGCGAAACGGGCTCCCTCGCCGAGGTCGCGGTCACACCGCAGGACAAGCTGGTGCCGAAGCCCGCCAGGCTCACGTTCGAGCAGGCAGCGGCCGTACCGGTGTCGGGTTGCACCGCCTTCCAGGCCGTCAGCGACATCGCCAAGGTGCGCGCAGGACAGAAGGTGCTGGTGATCGGCGCCTCGGGCGGCGTCGGCAACCTCGCCGTGCAGATCGCCAAGGCGCTCGGCGCGGAGGTCACGGGTGTGTGCAGCACCGCGAAGGCCGACCTGGTCCGCTCGATCGGCGCCGACGACGTGATCGACTACACGCAGGAGGATTTCACGGACGGGCGCCGGCGCTGGGACGCGATCGTCGACACCGCCGGACGTCGCCCGCTGTCGAAGCTCCGTCGTGCGCTGGACTCGAAGGGAACCTTGGTGATCGTCGGCGGCGACGGTGGTGGCCGCTGGACCGGTGGGTTCTTCCGCGGTGTGCTCCGGGCCCCGTTGGTCTCGATGTTCGTCGGTCAACGCCTGCACGGACTCTCCGCGAAGGAGGACCAGCAGACCCTCCTGGCCCTGTCGAAGCTGATCGAAGCGGGCGACGTTACCCCGGTGATCGACCGGACCTTCCCCTTGATCGAGGCGGCCGACGCGATCCGCTACCTCGAGCAGGGCCATCCGGCCGGCAAGGTCGTCGTCACCGTCACGGCGTGACCTGGCTCAGGGCATCGGCACCGGGATCCGGACGTCGGTCTCGCCCAGGATCCAATGCTGCTTCGCGATCGCCTCGTACATGCGGAACTGGCGCGGCTCGGTGACGTCATCGCTGGTCCAGGCGGACAGCCCGTGTTCGACCGATGTCCGCGAGAAGATCTCGACGGCGTCGGCGAGTTCGTCAGCGGAGACCTGATGCGCGACGGCCTCGAGGTAGACCGCCTGGCGCTCAGCCGGGGTGGTCCGCGAGTCGTAGATCACGATGGCGATCTCGGACCGAGCATCGATGTTGCGGGAATGGCGCGTCTCCGGGGACGACACCCACAGGAACCGTCGATGGTCCTCGGTCGCGAACCACACCGGGTTCGCCCACGGAGTGCCGTGTGCGTCGGCCGTCGCAAGGGTCATGAACCGGTTGGCGCCGATCACCGACGTCACGACGGACCGGTGGTCGTTGGGCTCGCTCGCCGACACGGTCATCCCTTCGGGGGCAGCGTGCCGGCGTAGCCCACGCCGACGCGAACCCATCGCTCGAGCTGGCGCTTCGTGCGGACGGCGTCGTCATCGACGCGCAGCCAACCCTGCATCTGGCGTCCCCGCATCTCCATCGGTCGGACGCCCTTCGAGGTCAGGAGATCGTCGGAGGTCCCGGGATCGGCGCGCACCAGCAAGCCGCCCTGGCCGCTCGCAGCGACGGCCATGTTCCCGCCGATCAGGAACGCGAGGCCGCCGAACATCTTCTTCTCGGTGAGGTCAGCTCGGCCCCCGAGCAGGGTCCGGATCCGGGCGGCGAGGTGTTCGTCGTAGGCCACGGCTCGATGCTACGACCGCGCGCGTTCCTCGGCGAAGAAGATCAGGTCGAGCTCGCCGGGGGATCGGCCCTCGGCGGTGAGCAGCGCCGCCGCTTCCGCCCGATGCTGCGTCCCGTGGTTCACCACGTGCACCAGCATCTGCCACACCGGCACGCCCTCGTGGACGTGGCCGACGAAGTCATCGGTCACGGTCGGCAGCCAGGCATCGACAACAGCCCATTCGGCGTCCCAGCGGTCGCGAAGGTCGTCGATCGACGGGAGCGGCTCGAGTTCGGGTTCGGGCGATTCGCCCGTGTCCTGGAAGGCATGCCGCCATCGCTGCGAAGCACCGAGGTGATGGACGAGGATCGCGCCCAGTCCCCAATCGCCCACGACCTCCGTTCGTGCCCAGACGGCAGGATCCACCCCTTCAAGGACGTCCAGGACCTTGCGCGTGGCCCAGCGGTCGTACGCGAACAGGACTCGGATCTCATCGGCATGCATCGGTGGCACACGGTAATACAGCGCGGATCGGTTCGTGGCCTACGACATATGGCTCAGATTGGCATTTGACATGATGCCAAGATGATGCCATAGTGCTGCCATGGAACTGGACCCGTACATCGAATCGATCCACGAACAGCTCGAAGCGGCAGCCCGATCAGGCGGCGACGAGGCCCTCGAACTCTCCCGGCGGCTGTCTGCGCCGCTGGACGCCTCGATCCGCCTTGCCCTGCAGGACGCGATCGCCGCGGCCGTGGAGGAGATCACGGTCGACATGGCTCCCGGCTCGGTGGAGCTCCGGCTCCGCGGCCGCGAGCCCCGGTTCGTCGTGACCCTGCCGCCGCCTGATCCGTCGGCTGAAGGCGACACCGATGTCACCGAACCGGCGTCCGAGGATCTCGCACCCCGTCAGGACGACGAGGGCGGGACCTGGCGCATCAACGTCCGCATGCCCGAGCACCTCAAGCCCCGTGTGGAACGGGCCGCCGAGGGCGAGGGCTTGTCCGTCAACGCCTGGCTCGTTCGAGCCGCCGGAGCCCGGTTGGATCGCAGCGAAGCCGGCGGCCGCCGCGAACAGCGCGGTCCCCACGGCGCCCAGCGCTACACCGGCTGGGCCCACTGACCCCTGAAGGAGGCACCCCATGCCCACGTTCGACACCCCCACCCCGATCACCGTCTCGTTCGACTTCGGCGTCGGTGACGTTCGGCTCACGGCGAGCGAACGCTCCGACACGACCGTTGACGTTCGCCCGACCGATCCTGAGAACGACGCCGACGTCACGGCGGCGGCCCAGACCCGCGTCGAGTACGGAGGCGGGCGACTGCTCGTGAAGGGACCGAGCGGCTGGCGTCGTTGGCGGCCCAAGGGAGGTCACGAGTCGATCGACGTCGAGATCGCCCTCCCGGTCGGTTCTCGGGTGCAGGTCGAGGCCGGCGTCGCGTCCCTGCAGTCGATCGGCCGCCTCGGCGATGTCGGCGGCAAGCTGGGCGTCGGCGACGCCCGGTTGGACGAGACCGGCGCGCTGAACCTGCGGACCGGCGTGGGCGACGTCTCGGTCGAACGTGTCGGCGGCAAGGTCGAGCTGGTCACCGGTTCCGGCGCGGTGCGGTTCGGCAGCGTCAACGGTTCGGCCTGGATCAAGAACTCGAACGGCGAAACGTCCGTCGGCACGGTCACCGGCGAGGTCCAGGTGAAGGCCGCCAACGGATCGATCACGATCGGCCGGGCCGACGCCGGGGTCATCGCGAAGACCGCGAACGGTCGCGTCTCGATCGGCGAGGTCGCGCGCGGCACCGCCGTCGCGCAGAGCGCATTCGGCGACCTCGAGGTCGGCATCCGCGAGGGGGTGCCGGTCTGGCTCGACCTCCGCACGAAGTTCGGTCGGGTGCGCAACGAGCTCGACGCGTCGAGCGAACCCGGCGATCGCAGCGACGCCGTTGAGGTGCATGCCCAGACATCGACGGGGGACATCGCGATCCGCCGGTCGTTCGCCACGAGTGGCGGGAGCGCGTCGTGAACGCCGCGGCGATCGAGGTCAACGGGCTGCGCAAGACGTTCGGCGACACCGTGGCCCTCGATGGGGTGGATCTCCTCGTGCCCGAGGGCTCGGTCTTCGCGCTGCTCGGGCCGAACGGCGCCGGCAAGACCACGATCGTGCACATCCTGTCCACGCTGCTGCCGGCCGACGGCGGGACGGTGCGCGTCGCCGGCCACGACCCGGCGACCGATCCCGGCGAGGTGCGTCGAGCCATCGGCGTGACGGGTCAGTTCTCGGCGGTGGACGGTCTCCTCAACGCCGAGGAGAACCTCAGCCTGATGGCCGACCTGTGCCACCTCGGCCGGGGGGAGGGCAGCCGACGCGTGGCGGCGATGCTCGAGCGCTTCGACCTCGCCGACGAGGCCACGAAACCGGTCTCCACATACTCGGGCGGCATGCGTCGACGGCTGGACCTGGCGATGACGCTGATGGGCGACCCGCGGATCATCTTCCTCGACGAACCCACCACCGGACTCGATCCACGCAGCCGCCGAACCGTGTGGGACATCGTCCGCGGACTCGTCGCCGAGGGCGTGACGATCCTGCTCACCACGCACTACCTGGAGGAAGCCGACCGGCTCGCCGACCGCGTCGCCGTGCTCGATCACGGGCGCGTGATCGCCGAGGGGACGCCCGAGG